>NZ_MWLP01000090.1:0-37829 GCF_010634885.1 Microbacterium sp. B35-04
AAGCAATGAAGCTTCGAAAAGCGATGGCGGTCGCCGCGGCCGCAATGCTTGCTGCCGGCGCTCTCACCTCATGCACGGCATCTGCGGACGCTCAGCGTGAAACCATCTCCGAGTTTCCCCAGGCCTGGGACAACGAGATCACGATCGACGTGTTCTCGAGCCTCTCCAATTACATGGGGATGCAGGAGGGCTGGTTCGCCAAGATCGTCAAGGACAAGTTCAACATGAAGCTGAACATCATTGCCCCGAACGTCGCGGGCGGTGGTGACACGCTTTTCAACACACGCGTCTCGGCCGGCGACCTGGGCGACCTGATCGTCACCGACAAGGGCAATCGGCTGGACGAGCTCATTCAGGGCGGACTCGTGCTCGATGCGGCGTCGTTCTATCCGGCGATGGAGAATCTCAATCGCTTCGATCCCGCGGTGCAGCACCTGAGCGAAGAAAACGACGGGATGTACGCCCTGCCTACGCAGGTCTCGTCGATCAAACCGTGGGAACCGTCGGAGGGTCTCGACCCCACGTTCGGTCCATTCCTGCGCTGGGACTATTACAAAGAGCTCGGCTACCCCGAGATCGGCACGCTCGAGGACCTGCTCCCCGTGCTCGCCGACATGCAGGCGGCCCATCCCACGGCCGACAACGGTCAGCCCGCCTACGCACTGTCTCTATTCAAGGACTGGGACGGCAACATGATGGTGATGGGCAAGCAGCCCGCGTGTCTCTACGGCTACGACGAACTCGGCTTCGTGCTGGCCAAGGCCGACGGTTCGGACTACCAAAGCATCCTCGACTCGGATTCGCAGTATGTGCGTGCGCTCCGCTTCTACTACGAGGCGAACCAGCTCGGCCTGGTCGACCCAGACTCAACGACGCAAAACTACGACACGATGTACTCGAAGTACCAGAACGGCCAGGTGCTGTTGTCGTGGTGGCCGTGGCTCGGCCAGGCGGCGTACAACACAGAGGCGAATCTTGCGGCCGGCAAGGGGTTCATGATGGCGCCGCTAGCAGACCAGCAGATTTTCTCGTACGGCGCCGAAGCGTATGGTGCCACCCAGGTATTCGCCATCGGCTCCAAGGCCGAGGACCCGGAGCGGGTCGCGGCCTTCCTCGACTGGCTGTACTCGCCTGAAGGCGCCTACAGTGGCGCCAACCAGGTGTCCGGTGCCACGGGGCCTCAGGGGCTGACCTGGGACCTCGCCGACGACGGACCCACCCTTACCGACATCGGGCAGCAGGTGTTCCTCGAGGGCGACGCCGACGTGCCCGCGGAATGGGGTGGTGGCAAGTACGTTGCGGGCGCGTCGGCGCTCAACACCACCTCGGTCCTCCCCGCCGACATCGATCCGACGACCGGCTTGCCATACAGCTACAAGTTCTGGCCGAGCTACCAGGAGCTCCTCGCGAATCCGGTTGTTGATGACTGGTCGGCTCAGATGGGCGGTGCGACCAGCACCATGGACTATCTCAAGACGAACGACCAGCTGCTCGTCGGCGCGGGCGCCGGCTACGCGGCACCGGCGGACGACTCGCAGATCGAGACTCTGCGGAACCAGATCAAGGAGATCGTCGTCCAGTACTCGTGGCAGTTGGTCTACGCCGAGAACGACGCACAGTTCGAGTCGCTACTGACTGAGATGCAGAACACGGCGAACGGGCTTGGTTACGAGAAGGTTCTCGAGGTAGACCTGGCGAATGCGAAGGAGCAGAACGACGCGCGAATCGCCGTCGTGGAAGCCTTCCAGTAGTATCCGTCAGTCCACATGTGGAGGGCTCGGGCTGCGGCTCGGGCCCTCCCGTCATGCGGGACCCGAGTAGCCTCGCAAGCCGGTTCCATCCCGCCGTCCGGGTTGCCCGCCGGGCACGGAGGATCATGATCTCGTGTGCGAAGAATCTGCGAACAACTGAACAGCCCCGAGCCTCGTTGCACGTTGTCCCACGTCGCCTCCAACTGCGTCGAATCAACGCCAACGCACTTCACTGGACCTTGACGCAAGCCAAGAGGCGGGGTTCAAATCCCTCCGTCTCCGCCAAAAAACCCAGGTCAGAGGGGTTGCCGGCGACCGGGACCAGTGTCACGCCACTAAGGGCCGCTCGCCGCGCGAGCGCCGGGCTGCAACTGGGCTCCGCGGCGGCCGCCCCATTCGGCGTGCCAGTACGCGGCATCCTGACTTCCGACCCGGACGATCCTGTCGTCGGCTGGGGGCGCGTGCCAGAGCTGGATCGTGTACCAGTCGACGATGCCCTCGGCGAACTCGCCGGCCTGACCGGCGTCCCTGCCACTCGCGCTGACGCGAACCCGATATGTGCCCGAAGGAACGTCGAGTGTGCCGCTCGACTCGCCGGCCCACGTCTCCCAGGACAGGCCGCCTTCGCTCACTTCCAGTGAGACTTCGACGATGTCTTCCGCCTCGTCCAGGTCAGGCTCATCCTGGTGCAGTTCAATGCTTACGGCCGAGCCGCCCGATCGTCGGGCAAGCACTACATGGACCACCCCGGGAACAGCGGCGCCCACCCAACCGTTTGTCTGGCCGGCGAAGAACCGGTTGGCATCCCCGTCGAAGCCGTCAGCACCCTGGAGAATCGTGAACTGGCCGTAATCCGTGCGCACCACCTCGTCGAGAAGTATCAACACGCGCTCAGGCTAGCGACACTACCCAACGCGTGCGCAGGTCGACCGATCATCGGATGCTGCAATTAGTCCCACCCGTTACGCGTTGACCGCTCGGGCGAGCATTGTGCTCTCGCTGTTCTGACTCCGCTGCCGCCGTAGTGTTGATGATTCGGGTTATCTCGCCGAGCTGCACGCCCATTGCGGTCGCCGTCTCACACCGTACTTCGCAGGACCTTCACATCACCGAAAGGCAGCAGCGCATGCGCGTCACTCCCCGCGTCTGGATCGGCTTGACGATCTACGTTGGTTACGTCTTGGTCATCTACGTCGTCTCAAGACTCAGCGGAGTGGCATACACAGACATCGGGAAGTCCGCCGAGTTCACCTGGCGTGGAGCGGTCCTCGACCTCGCGGTCGGCGCCGTACTACTTGCCATCACCACATGGCTGTTGGGCTGGTGGAAGCCCGCGCTCTTCGAGCGAAAGCGTTCGCATCACAGGTGGCCGATCTTCGTCCCCGCGATCATGCTCGTCGTTGCCATCCTGAACCTTTCCAATACCGACTGGTCCAAGTTCGACGCATCGTTCATTCTGTCGCTCCTCGCTCTCGGGATCGCTGTCGGGTTCTGCGAAGAACTGCTGTCACGAGGTCTCCTGCTGACGGCGTTCCGCTCACAGCTGTCCGAAGTTTGGGTGTGGCTGCTCACCTCGCTTCTCTTCGGCGCCATGCATTTGATCAATGCCGCCCTCGGCGCCCCCGTCGCGAGCACACTCGGACAAGTACTCATCGCCGCGATGTCGGGCACGTGCTTCTACATCGTGCGACGGGTCACGGGCTCACTCATCTGGGCGATGGCGCTGCACGGCATCTGGGACGTGTCCGCGTTCTCGGTCGGCTTCGCCCCGCTCGGCCCCGCCTGGGCGACTTTCCTCACGCCAGTCATCGGCCTTCTTGCTGTCGCTGTTGTTTACTGGGTCATCAAGGGCACCGACGAGAAACCGATCGCACTGACTACCGCCACGACGAGCGTTCGACGGTAGGACCGACGGACGACGAACCGCACCCCGCTAGGCCGCCAAGCACCCCACGAGGCGCGTTGAACGACCCGTGATCGGGCCATCACTGACGACTCGTTCGGTCCTAAGCACACGCTCGATCGCGGACCCGACCGGCGGGCGTGGCGTGGATCTGGTGGAGCACTCGCGTTCGCGTATCGATTCGTTGACGGCCTGGAGATCGACTCTGTTCGGAGCCCGCGACCTCCTAAGACCGCAGCTGAAACGCCAACAATAGTCATTGACAGGAATATTCGCGACGGTGAATACTTTCATCATGCTCGAATGGCTCACAGCACTCTCCGACACGGCACGATGGCGAATCGTCCGTCTCCTCGCGGACCGCCCCCGCTCGGTCGGCGTCATCGCCGAACTGACGGGGCTGCGGCAACCGCAGGCGAGTAAGCACCTGCAAACCCTGGAGCGAGCGGGACTCGCGGTCTCTCGTCGGAGCGGGCAGCGACGCATCTATGCGCTCGAGCCCGAGGCCATGCTGGCATTGGGTTCCGAAATCACGCGCCTGGCGGAGGTCGCAGCCGACGGCAGGGCGCTCTTCGATAGGTACGCATCGGCCGTCGAGGCGGAAACCGTGGCCGCTGAACACGGCCGCTGGCCCGACGAGCGCGACTACGTCTTCCGACGGACTCTCCCAGCTTCCACCGCCACCGTCTGGCGATACCTCAGCGAGCCGGAACTTCTCTCCCAGTGGTGGGCACCCGCAGATCTCCGACTGGCGCACCTGGAGTTCGGCCCCCAGCCCGGTCAGCCGATCAACCAGACCTACGTCGACGCTGACGATCGGAGCGGCAAGGACGGCGTGATTGGGCACGCGATCGGTGCCATCGAGCAGGTCGATCCCCAAGCCCGCCTGACCTTCGTTCTCTCCCCGCTGCTCGCCGACGGAAGCACCGCTTTCACGGCCCACTATGTCTGGCTCCTCGGGGCGACCGAGGCCGGAACGGATTTCGAGATGCGCCTCCGCATCACGGACACCTCCGCGCCGTCCGCGGAGTTCATCGCCGGTATCGAGCTCAGTTGGGACCAATGCCTCGACCGACTCGTCTCGCAGCTTGCAGCGATCATCAATGAAGGGGAACCGAAATGACCACCACCGACCGTCGCGTCGTCGCGAACATCGCCGTGAGCCTGGATGGGTTCTACGAAGGTCCCGGAGGCCCGTCGGACATGTCGTGGCTCATGCCCTACGCGGTCAGCGACGTCGCCCGCGACCACCTCACCGGACTCTGGCAGAACGCCACGACCGCACTGCTCGGACGCACGAACGCGGAAGGCTTCTTCAGCTACTGGCCGACAGTCGCTGACGACGAGAACGCGGACCCGAGGGACCGTGGGTACGGAGCATGGATGCGCGACACGGAGAAGGTGGTGCTCTCCCACTCGCTTCACTCCGCGCCCTGGCCCAATGCGAGAGTCTTCGACGAGCCCGCCGCCGACGTCGTCAAACGACTGAAGCAGGAACCGGGTGGCGACATCGTCGTGTTCGCCAGTGCAAGTGTGATCAAGGCGCTCCTCGCCGCGGATGCCCTCGACCGGCTCTCAATGACCGTTTTCCCGAAGATCCTCGGCGGCGGAAAGCGTCTCTTCAACGGCGAGGCTCCGGCGTCCACCTGGACACTCACGAGCGTGACGCAGGGCGAAGGCGTCGTAGCGCTGACCTATGACACGAGTCGCTGATGGACCTCCATGCATTCTGGACATGTAGTGTCTAGATCATGGAACTGAGCAAGGGCGTCGAGTGGGCGTTGCACACGTGCCTCAACCTCAGTTGGATCGAGGGCGGCGAGGCGAAGACGACGGCAGAGCTCGCGGCGTACTACGACCTGCCGCAGGCTTATCTCAACAAGCAGCTGCAGGCGCTGACCCGTGCCGGCATCCTCTCGTCGACGCCCGGGCCGCGCGGAGGCTTCCGCCTCGACCGAGACCCCGAGCAGCTGAGCCTGCTCGACATCGTCGTGGCGATCGAGGGGCGTGTCGCGGCGTTCGCTTGCGAGCACCTGCTCGCCGACGGCCCCGGCGGCGACGCATCCGTCGACTACGCCCTGACCTGCGTGCTCTCGCAGGCGATGTCACGCGCCGAGCTCGCCTGGCGGCGCGAGCTCGCGAGCAGCTCGCTCGCGGACATCCGGCGCGAGGTCGAGGCGAAGTACCCGCAAACTCCAGGCGCCACGCGGGCCTGGTTCCTCACGGCCCGCGCCGATGGCCGGCGGCTCGCCCGGCGCTGAGGTACCAGGCGTCAGAGCAGTCGCCGCCGCGACGCCACTCGTGTCTCATAATTCTAGACATCTGATATCCAGATACCCGAATGAAAGGCAGTACCGAATGCACACCGCAACCAGCCACACGATCGTGCGAGCCGCAACGGCGGAGACGCTCGCAGACGGCCCAACGAGCACCATCACGCTGCTCGCCGACGGAGAGCACACCGCTGGCGCGACAACCATCAACCGCGCGCACCTCGCCCTCGGCTCGCCCGGAGCACCGGCGCATCGGCACGAGCACGCCACCGAGACCATCTTCGTCATCGACGGCTCACTCGACGTGCTCATCGACGACGAGGTGCACACCCTGACCGCGGGCGACCTCGTCTTCATCGACTCGGGTACCGCCCATGCCTTCGCGCCGACCACCGGCAGCACCGCCGACTTGCTTGCGATATACACCCCCGGCCAGGAGCGCTTCGCCTACTACAGGATGCTGCAACAGCTCCACCTCGGCGAGATCACGCTGCCCGAATTGCAGGCGACCTCCGACCGCTTCGACAACCACTACGTGGACAGCCCGGTCTGGCGCGCTCGCGACTGACCGCGGCAGGTGTGGCCGCCCCATGCGGCGGTCGGCCGCGCCCATGTCCTCGCACGATGATGCGCGTGCGACGGGTTGTCAGCAGCGACGGAGACTATGGTCGCCTGCAGCCCAGGCACCAAATGCCAGCACCCGTGGATCGACCACGTCCCTGCCGCCGGCCGCCCGCCGGGGGTGTCCAATAGGGTCGATAGCCCGTCCGGGGAGCTTTCGTGCGTTGCGCGCTCGCGGAGCCCACGCGGCGGTCTTGTCGAGTTGCGGGTCTGCGGTCTCTGGGAGAGTGGATTCATGATCGAGATGGACGACGTCTGCGTGAGGACGGGTGACGTGACGCTTCTCGCTGCCGTCTCCGTGAGGGCGCGGCGGGGTGATGCTCTGATCGTGCGAGGTCGGAACGGGGCAGGAAAATCGACCTTCTTGCGGGTGCTTGCCGGTGTCCGGAAACCGACGGCGGGACTGGTACGCATCGGGGGTGCTGACGTGGCTGAGCGGGATGTTGAGTTCCGGCGACGGGTCGCGGCGATGATCGGGCTGCCACCGATGGCCCCTGACCTCACCCTCTATGACCATGTCCTGCTGGTCGCTACTAGTTGGGCGCGCGCACCGGGGACGGCGGTCGCGACCGCACGTGACGTGCTGGCGGAGCTTGGGCTCAGCGGGCTGAGTGAGCGGTTCCCGCATGAGCTCTCGTCTGGTCAGACGCAGTTGTTTGGTCTCGCGATGACCCTTGCCCGCCCTTTTGAAGTGTTGATCCTCGATGAACCGGAGCAACGGCTGGATCCTGAGCATGTTGAGTCGGTGGCCCGCGTCTTGCGCGCTCGCCGCGAGCGGGGCGTAACCCTGGTGCTTGCCACGCACAGCTCAGCACTTGCGGACGGGGTGGGCGGACAGACCGTCTGGCTGGGTGCCGCGGCATGAGCGCACGCTCGGAAGCTGCGATTCGCGTATGGCGCGCACGTGGCGCTCGCACCGTCGGCGACCGCGGCTACGTGGTCTACATGTTTTTCATGGTCACGCTTGTGGTCGCGGCGCCCGTTGCGCGCGCCGTGTGGTTGAGCGCGTTCAGCACGGAAGGCGCTGCCCTGTTCGCGTCCCCTGCGGCGCCGGCAGTGACCGCGCTCGTTGTGGTGTGTGTTTGGGTGGGGGCACTGCTGGTGGGTCGCGAACGTGGCCCCGCCCTGCTTCCCCCGTTCCTCACCCATGCGCTGGCCACAACCGACCTGCCCCGATCGGACACATTCGCCGGCCCGGTACTGCGCGCCGGCGCCGTGGTGACGGCGTCGACGACGATCGCGGCGGGCCTCGTTGCGAGCAGTCTTGCAAGCCGTGGCCTGGCTGAGCCGCTTCATGCGCTGGCGTTCACCGCGGTCGGAGCGGCAGTCGGAATCGTCACAACCGCCTTCTGGCTCATCGGCCAAGCCTTCTCCCGAGCCGCCATGCCACTGGCCCTTGGCTCACTGGTACTCGGCGCAGCCACCGCGACATTCCCCAGTACACGACCGTTCACCCCCTGGGGATGGGTCGCCCTCGCTTACCCAGGTATCGGTTCAATGTCCGCCACCGCCGCGGCATGCGCGCTCGCCATCGCACTCGCCGCCTCGCTCCCGACGCTGATGAACCGACTCAGTCACGCAGAACTCGCAGCGCAGGCGGCGCGTTGGGATTCCGCCACGATTCACGCCGCCGGCATGGACTTCGGCACCGCCGCCGCGATCTACCAGGGAAGACCACACCGAGGCCGCCGTCTTCGCGCCGTTCGACCGATGAATCGGCTATCCGTGACGTTCTTCATCCGCGACGCCGTCGGAGCGACGCGCACACCGGGCCGCTTGATCGCCGGCATCCTTGCCCTCACCGGTGCAGGTGCACTGATCGTGCTTACTTTCGCGCCCACAACACCCAGCCTTCTTCTCGGGGCCGTGGCAGGCGTATTTCTGTTCACGGGACTCGGACCCCTCACAGACGGGGTGCGCCACGCCGCCTACGTCGCATCAGACCTCCCGCTGTACGGGATCAGCGACGCGCACCTATTGACGAACCACCTGCTCTTCCCACTGACCATGACCGCGATCGTCCTAGTAACCGCCGTCACGGTATGCGCGGCCGTCACGGGAATCGCAGTCATCCCACCGCTTCTGAGCGCTTTGACTCTCGCACTCCTCACCCTGCTCGCAAGAGTCAGCAATGCCCTTAAGGGCCCACTCCAACCTGCCCTCCTCGCACCCATCCCCACCCCAATGGGCGACCTGGGGGCGGCGATTCGACTCATCTGGGCCATCGACGCAGTGCTCGTGGCGGCGATAGCTGGGGTATCCGCGACGCTCATCCTCCAAACTCCAATACTGCTCGTTGGCATCACAAGCGCGATGCTCGCAGTCGCTGTCCACCGATGGCGTCGGCGCGGATAGCCCCACCGAAGCGCCGAGCCCTGTGGACACCGAAAAGGCGCGCGCAGCAGGACCCATTTGCGTACACCTGTTGGTGACGACATACCGCGCCGATTGGGTCGGCGGGCGCAGCCCGCCGGCCCTCTCGAGGAGTCAGGACATGCCGTGGAAGAAGCCTCGGATGTCGTCCGCGAGCAGCTGAGGCTCCTCCATCGCGGGGAAGTGGCCGCCCTCGACGTGGTCGGTCCAGCGGTCGACGGCGTTCCAGGGGTCCATTGTGCGGCGGATGAGGGGGTGGGTGTCGAACGCCACCCATGCTGACGGCACGCCCGGGGCGAAGGCGAACGCCAGTTCGGAATGTTCGGACTCGTAGTAGAACTGGGCGCTCGAGGCACCGCTTCGCGTGAACCAGTAGAGGCTGATGGTGGTGAGCAGCTGGTCGCGGTCGACGACCGGCGCTTGGTAGCCGTCGCTGGTCCTGGTCTTGAACTTCTCGCCGATCCACGCGAGCAGGCCGGCCGGTGAATCGGTGAGCGCCGGTCCGATCGTGTCGGGTCGGTGGTTGTGCATCTCGAGATAGCCGCGTTCGGCCGCGCTGACGGCCTGCAGCGTCGCGAGCTGGTGGGCCTCGTCGCCTGTCAGGCCTTCGGGCGCGGGGAAGATGACACCGACCAAACCGAGCACGGCGCGGTCGAAGCCGAGGTGCGTGCCGATCACTCGCTCCGGGTACAGAGCCGCGAGGCGGCCCGCGATGCCGGAACCGATGTCGGTGCCATGCACCGCGTATCGCTCGTAGCCGAGCCGTGTCATGACCTGGGCGTAGGCATCCGTCGTCCTTGCCAGTTCCCATCCGCCCGACGACAGCGGAGTGGAGAAGCCGAACCCGGGCGGCGAGGGGATGACCACATGGAACTCGTCGGTCAGCAGCGGGATCAGCCGCTGGTACTCGACGAACGAACCCGGCCAGCCGTGGTTCAGCAGCAGCGGAGTGGCGGCCCGGTTCGCTGATCGTACGTGCACGACATGGATCATCTGGCCGTCGACGACAGTAGTGAACTGCTCGTACTGGTTGAGCTTCGTCTCTTGCGCACGCCAGTCGAAGCCATCATGCCAATAGCCGGCGAGCTCCTGAAGATACGACAGGGGGATGCCGCGGCTGAAGTCCCGGGAGTCATTTCGGTCTGGCGAGGGGATAGGCCAGCGCGTGCGGGCGAGTCGGTCGCGTAGGTCGTCGAGGTGAGCCTGCGAGATGTGGATGCGGAACGGCGTGAGCGCCGTGGACGTGTTCATGCCATCGACCATTCCAAGCGATGCGGCAGGATAGCTTCCGCAATCTCCGGAATGATCGAGGACATGCTGGAGACATCGGCCCGCCTGCTCGAATTGCTGTCGCTGCTACAGCTCAAACGTGACTGGACGAGTTCAGAGCTCGCCACCCGGCTCGAAGTGAGCACCCGAACGGTACGTTCCGACATCGGAAAGCTGCGATCGCTCGGCTACCCCGTTGATGCTCGGCCCGGCGTCGCCGGCGGTTATCGGCTGGCCGCCGGCACAGCCATGCCGCCGCTGTTGCTCGACGATGATGAGGCTGTCGCCGTCGCGGTCGGACTGGGTGCGGTCGCGACCTGGAGGCTCGGCGTCGAAGAGACTTCGCTCACCGCCCTCGCGAAACTCGAGCAGGTGATGCCCGCACGCCTGCGACGGCGCGTCGATGCGATACGGGAGTCGACCAGCGTCGTTCCGGGAACGGAACCGCGACCCGATCTCTCGGTGCTGAACGCGGTGGCCTCGGCCATCCGCGGCCATGAACGGCTTCGGTTCGGCTACACCACGCACGACGGCGGTGTAGGGGCGCGCCACACCGAGCCGCAACGGCTCGTGAGCTGGGGCCCCGTCTGGTATCTGTTCGCATGGGACCTCGACCGTGAGGACTGGCGAGTCTTCCGCGTCGATCGCATCGTTCCGCACCAGCCGACGGGGGCGCGATTCCGTCCTCGCATGATCGCGGAGGACGATCTCGTCCACCACGTCGTCAGACGCATCGTCCAGGCGAGCTGGAAGTACCGCGCACGGGTCTTGGTCCACATCCCCGCCGCCAGGGTCGCCGCTGCGCTCGGCATCCCGGTCGACGTCGAACCGGTCGATGACTCCACATCTCGAGTCGAGCTCGGTTCGGATGACCCCGACGCCCTCGCGCTGCGGATGGCGCAGCTCGGCGCCGACATCGAGGTCGTCGAGGGCGACGAGCTGAAGGTGGCCTTTGAGCGCCTGGCAACGAGATTCAGCCGCGCAGCCGGCAATGACGGTCATTCGGCCAGGTAGCCGGTACGCGGATCGATCTCAGACAGGACCGCACGGATCGCGGAACTGACCCCGTAGCCCGCGTTCGGGCCGCTCACCCAGGTGAGGTGAGTCGAGCTGCCATTTCTGACCACGTCAAAGGATTCATCGTCGACGACGACTCGGTCTAGTTCCGTCGCGACGCGTTGGTCTCACTCGCGGTTGATCCCTGGCGCGATCGCCGCCGGCGGCCGGCGGTACCCGCGCAGGCGGTTCGTATGAGGATCCTTCAGCGGGCCGATCGCGTTCACAGTGAGCAAAGTGCCCGGGCAGAGGGTGCAGGGAGCTCACATGACCCGCGATCTGCTCGGTCGGTGAGTATTCACCTACGCTCTGCGCGGCGCCGATTCTGGTTGGTTGGACCTGATCACCGCGTGGGCGGCTCGGCGTGGGCACGCGCCTCGCGCGAGGCGGCGACCAGTAGAGCGTCGAGCTCTGGTCCGGTGCAGTCGTGCCCGGCCCCGGCGATCTCCACCAGGCTGGCCTGCGGAAGAAGTGCGCACAACTCCAGTGACGCGCTGCGAGGACTGCGCGCGTCGCCGGTGCCACGCACGACGACGGTCGGCGTTCGGATTGCAGACAGACCCGGACGGAGATCTTGCGCCATCACGGGCAGCAGGGCCGCCGTCGTGGCCGGTCGCCAGTCGTCGAGGAGACGGCGGGCATGGGCGCGACGCGCCGGGTCGGCATCGGGTGCGAATACGGAGTCGAGGAACTCGTCCGCCCAGTCTTCGGCCGGGTGCTCCATCGTGAACCGCACCGCCGCGATGCGCTCTGCAAGCGCGTCGGGGGCGAGGGATCCGCCCCAGCCCGCGTACGCGCCGACGAGAACCAGCCGACCCACCGAGGGGGGATGGTCCCGGGCGAGGAGTAGCGCGATGATCGATCCGAGCGAGAAGCCCGCGACTGCGGGGCCCCGTAGTCCCAGGGCCGTGATGAACCCAGATGCTGCGCCGGCCCAATCCGCGTCGACCCACCCGTTGGGTACATCCTCGGATGCACCGCACCCGGGTGCATCCCACGCGATCACGTCGATGTGCGGGCTGAGTCGCTCGAATTCCTCATCCCAGACCCGAGCGTCTTCGAATGCTCCGTGAAAGAGAACCAGTGGCGCCCCGCGCCCGCGCCGCCGGTAGGCGATGCGCACCGCGCCGACCACGACCTCGGGCATATTCCGAGGGTACGCCTTCGCCCTCGCCCGGAAGCGATACCCATTTTGAGCCTGGAAGGGCAAGCGTAGGCCGCCGCTAGCGAGTGTGAGCGTCGAGTTGCTCACGCCTCGACCAGGGGTTCAGCGCGACGCATGGTGTGCGTCTCGATTGCCTCCCGTTGAACGACTCCGAGTATCTCCGAACGTGGTCGAGCACGATCGTAGACCGAGTCGAATCAACGCGAACGTCGTCCAGCGCACAGGAGGATACCCGTGCAGACCGGGTTCAAATCCGTCCGTCTCCGCCGTAAAACCCCCTGATAAGTGCCATTTTTTTTGGGCTCATGCCCACGTTTCGCCCACATTCGTTGGGGCGTGCAGCCCCACCCGCCGAGGTGGGCTGTCCTCGATCTGTCGAGCGCTATTGAAGACCCGCACTGCTCCCGCCGCGCGCAGCTCGCCGGCATCAGCCGTTGTCCCCAGCCCGGGCCGAACGTCCACATCGGGTCTCTGTCGGCCTGGACGCGCGCCCGCGGTACCACGTCAGCCCGGGTAGCGCCATGGGCTCACTCGACCGCGGGGCGGTCGCTAGCGTCCGCGTCATGGATGACCCGACTGATGACCGTTCGGCCCCCGCAAACGGGACGCGCGCAGCAGGCGTCGGCGGGACCGAACTGCGGGAGGCTGTGGAGGACTACGCGTGTGGATGACTCTCCTGTTCGGGGCCGTTGCGTCGAGCGCATTGATAATCGGCGCGGCCGTCGGCGTCCGGTTCGAACTTCCGAAGCGGCTGCTTGCGATGCTGCTGGCGTTCGCGGCAGGCGCCCTGATCACTGCTTTGAGCTTCGAACTGTTCGAGGACTCGTACGAGCGAGGCGGCATCTGGTTGGCAGCGATCGGGCTGTTCGTTGGCGCGCTGGTCTTCACCGGCCTGAGCGCACTCCTCGACAGGTGGGCGCAGCCCGGCTCGCGATCCAAGCCGGCCGATGAGTACCGGGGGAGTGCGAAGCTCGATACGGACGCCGCGGCGGCTGATCAACCAGCTACCGCCGCGACCACGCGTGGGACGGCGGGGCTCGCGCTGCTGGCGGCTGTGACGCTCGATGGTGTGCCCGAGAACCTGGCGCTGGGCATCTCACTCACCGAGGGCACTGGCGGTATCGCCTTGCTGGCGGCCATCTTCGTCTCCAACTTCCCCGAGGCCTTGGTCGGTGCGGCGTCGATGCGAGAGCAAGGTCGCTCAGCGGCGCAGGTGATCCTTCTGTGGACGGCGTGCGCCGCGCTACTGACGGTCGCGGTGGTGGCGGGCGCGGTCTTCCTCTCCGGCAGCGACCCTGCGGTGGTCTCCCTGCCGCTCGCCTTCGCCGCCGGAGCGGTGATCGCCTCGCTCGCTGACACACTGATGCCCGAGGCGTTCGAGCACGGTGGGCCCGCGGTCGCGCTCAGCACGGCTGCCGGGTTCGTGTTGTCCTTCGTGCTCTCACTCGCGTGACCGATGTTGCTGCTTACATGGTGCCCCCGGACGACGCGGATGGAACGGGAACGAGTTCCGCAAGCGCCCGGATCTGGCAATCGAATTCCGCGTGATCCCGCGGAAGAGAGCCCCCAGGATGCCCAGCACACGAAGCCAGATCGACCGGCTCGGGGTTCGGTCCGCGTTTGTCCGGTGCTGGATTCGATGTCCCTCGTTGTCATAGTCATCGATCTGGGCGCAGAGGCGCACCAACTCATCGCGGGGCTCGCCGCATGTAGGTGAGGTAGATCACGCGACCGACCGCTGCCCCGACGAGCAGGATGAACGCCAGAACCAAGAGCCAGCCGATGTAGGTGAACGCCATGCCCAGCACGCCGAATCGCGTCGCCGAGTCGGCGAGGAGGGGCGGCAGCACCACTCGTGCGACCAGGCCCGCCAGGGCGAACCCGATGCCGGCGAGCAGGGCACCGGGCAGCAGTTGCCGGAGGCCCACCAACCGGTTGATGACGATCCAGGAGGTCAGCCACCACACGGCCGTCCACAATATGACTTCGGCGAAGAACGCGACGACGGATACCGGGCCGTCGCCGCGCACGAAGATGCGTGTGGCGAGTATGAACCCCAGCCCGACGATCACGCAGACAACCGCAGCCAGCCACCTCCACGCGAACTTGATGCTGATGGTCGGTGTGCCCCAGATCGTGTGAAGGCTGCGTTCCAGAGCGCGGGCGAACGAGGTCGCGGCGATGATGAGCAGCACCGCGCCGATCACACCGGTCGCCCGCAACTCCTGCACCCCGCCGGGCAGCGACTTCTCCAGAATGTCGGCAGTCGCCGCATCCAGGCCCATGTGCTCGGCCAGGATGGGACCACTTCCAGGGTCCAATCGAGACCGTATCGCGCCGGCGACGATCAGTAGCGGCAGGATCGACGTGAATACATGGGCGGCGAGGGTCATCCCGCGATCAACGAGTTGCAGGTTGCCGAGGTCGCGAGCAACCCGCAGTAGGAACTGCCCCGAAGCCGATCTTGCGGCCAACCGCACCAGGCGATTCACAGTCCAACGTGACATGGAGCACCTCGGAAGGTCGATCGAGGAAGACGGCGCCCGCCCGTGCTGAGGCTAACACCGGCCTCTTCGCGGACTGGTTCCACCAGCTTCGGGCCCGGTGTAGGGCGGCCGCCTTCGCGGAGGGCTCTTCACGTCCGGGCCGGTGGCGGGGCGCTGCACACGCATCGCGGAATGGGAGCGGCGGGCGGCGTGATCAGGGACTAGTGGGTGAAGGTGGAGACGAGCCCTTCGGTGGGCATGGGTGATTCGAGCGCGTCGAGGTAGGCGACGGCGTCGCGGATGTCGAGAATCAGGCTCTCGGCGAGGTTGCGGCTCAGCCCGTTGCGCACCACGATTCGTTGCACGACCAGGTCGGTGAGGTTGTCAGGCATCGGGTATGCCGGGATAAGCCACCCCTTCAAGCGCAGCCGCTCGGACAGATGGTAGAGGTTCCATTTGTCGGTGTAGCCGGGGCTCAGTTGCCATGCGAATACGGGGATGTCGGTTCCGTCGTTCCAGAGGTCGAACGCGGGCATCTTCGCGATCTCGCCGGCGAGGTAGACAGCGACGTCCTGGGAGGCCTTCTGCACCTTGTGATAACCGTCCCAGCCGAGCCGTAGGAACAGGTAGTACTGCAAGAGCACTTGCGCTCCCGGCCGGGAGAAGTTCAACGCGAAGCTTGGCATGTGGCCGCCGAGGTAGGTGACATCGAAGACCAGGTCCTCGGGGAGGTCCCGGACGGTGCGCCAGACAACCCACCCCAGCCCTGGATACACCAGCCCGTACTTATGCGCGGAGGTGCTGATGGAAGCGACCCGTTCCAGGCGGAAGTCCCACTCCAGCTCCGGCTGAAGGAACGGGGCGACCATCCCGCCAGAGGCGCCGTCGACGTGGATGGGAACGTTCAGGCCTGTCTGGCTTTGGATCCGGTCGAGCGCTTTCGCGATCTCTGCGACCGGCTCATACATCCCGGTGTAGGTCACGCCCATGATCGCCACCACGCCGATGGTGTTCTCATCGACGTACTTCTCCAGCTCGAACCCGTCGAGGCATTTGTGCTCGTCGGTGATAGGCACATATCGTGCCTCCACGTCCCAGTAGTTGCAGAACTTCTCCCAGCACACCTGCACCGCGCTGGAGAGAATGAGGTTCGGCTTCTCGGTCGAGAGCCCTGCCGCACGGCGTGCGTGCTGCCAGCGCCGCTTCAGTGCGAGCCCGCCGAGCATGCACGCCTCAGAGGACCCGATCGTCGACGTCCCTATCGCCGACTCGGCGTCCGGGGCGTTCCAGAGATTGGCGATCATCTTCCAGCACCGCGTCTCGATCGCCGCGGTCTGCGGGTACTCGTCCTTGTCGACCATGTTCTTGTCCGCGGTCTCCGAGTACAGCCGGTCCGCATGCGGATCCATCCACGTTCCGACGAAGGTCGCAAGGTTGAGACGGGAATTCCCATCCAGCATCGCCTCGTCATGAACGATCTGGTACGCCGTCTCTGGGAGGCACTCTGCCGGAGGAAGGGTGTTGAGCGGGAAGTCGGTCGCCTCCCCGTCGCGCGCGAACATCGGATTGAGCTGGTTCTGGTCACTGATTCCGGTGAAGGCATGAGCTGGTTCGCCGCGGCGCGAGGGGGTCGTCATGTCGTCAGGATAGGACCTCGCCACCATTCACGTCACTGGGTCCATGAAGTGGCGTCGTTCCGTGGAACGCTACCCTCAGATCGTGCCCCCCGGTCGCAGTGCTCGCCTTCGTCGTGAGGCGTGGGGATTCGCCATCGGCTCCGTCTGCTTCGCGGTCGGAGCCGTGCCGTTCTATGCGGATGGCGTTGGCCCCGTCCTCACGAACGCGACGTTCTTCATCGGCGCCATCTTCTTCACCCTCGCCGCCCTCATCCAATTGGTCTTGAGCGGACGCCGCCCACCCCGGCGGGGGACCAACCCGGCGGACCGCTGGGACTGGTGGGCAGCCCTCGTCCAGTTCGCCGGAACACTCTTCTTCAACGTGAGCACCACCGAAGCCCTGATCACCGCGATCAACCCGGCCACCCAGGTCGCCAGCGGGTGGCGCCCGGATGCGTTCGGCTCGATCTGCTTCCTCGTCGCCAGCACCTTCGCTGTCATCGCCACACGAGACCGCGACCACCTGTGGGACCCGGCGTCGCGAACCTGGCAAGGTAGCTGGCTGAACATGCTCGGCTCGGTGTTCTTCGGAATCTCCGCCGTCGGCGCGTTCGTCCTCCCCGCCACCGGCGACCTCGCAAGCCTGCTATGGGCAAACCTCGGAACCTTCCTCGGCGCCCTCTGCTTCCTCACCGCGGCCCTCCTCAGCCGACGCACCGCACCGGTCCAGAAGCAGTAGGAGGTCGGTTGCGCTCAGCGTGGCCGTCTCGCCCTCACCTGTCAGCGGGCTCGCGAACCGGAGTCTTCCGGCGCACGCCGGGCGGGCTGCGTGGGCACAGGCCCGGGGTCAGCGAGCGGTGGTGTGCCGAGCGTCAGCGGAGAGCCGGACTCGACGAGCACGGGCGTGCCGAAGTGGCGGATGCTGAGGGCCGCTGCAGCGCCAGGACCAGGTCTGCCTGCTTGACGACCTGCTTGCGGTACCTGCGGTGGCCGCGCCGATCCTGCGCGGGGTGGGCATGCTCCGGAAGCGCCACTTGAAGCGCGAACGGCGCGACCAGACAACACCTAGGCGCGTCGCACCTCGTCGAGGAGGTGGGGTGAGAGGACGTTGCCGGCATCGACGGCGAGGCGCTTGATGGGCAGCCCGCCGATCATCAGCCGGGCGGTCGGGTCACTGAGCAGGCCGATGGTGTTGCCCACGGCGTCGAGATCGCGGACGCGCGCGAGCAGCCGGGGCCCCACGACCGGATGGTCGAGCCACTCCGAAAGCGTCGACTCCGGCGTCAGCTCGTCCACTGCCCCGGACGCGGCGACCTCAACGTCGACGGACGCGATGACGTCGCGCGATGACCGGGCGAAGCGCAGGGCGTGGGTTCCGGCATCCGTCACCCATCCGCGTGGCTCGTCCCAGCGTGCGAGGGCCCGATGCCCGACCTGGATGACGACCTGGGTCGACTCTCCGGGGGCGAGTTCGGCGGTCGCGAATCCGATCAGCTCGCTCGGCGCACGCCGTGCGGGCGCGGGCGGTGCGCCGAGGTAGAGCTGGACGACGTCGCGGGCGGTGAAGGCGCCCACGTTGCGGACGAGAAGGGAACACTCCCACCCGTCCTCCGTCGCGCGGACGGCGGGGTCGGAGTACGCGAACTCGGAGTACGTCAGTCCGTGACCGAAGGGGAACGCCACGTCCCGTTCGAGCTCGTCGTAGCCCCGGTAGCCGACGAAGATGTCCTCGCCGTAGGCGCCGCTCTCGGTGGTTCCCGGGAAGGACAGGTGGCTGGGCGTGTCCGACAGCGCCAGCGGGATCGTTTCGGCCAGACGCCCCGACGGCGAGACGGCGCCCGTGAGGATGCGCGCCAGCGCCTGGGAGACTCCCTGACCGGCCAGTCCGGGGAGCATGATCGCGTCGACCTGCTCGCGCCAGGGTTCGAGGTCCACGACGCCGCCGGCGATGCAGACCACGACCAGAGGCGTGCCCGCGTCGACGAGCTCCTCGAGCAGGCGAAGCTGGGCGTCCGGGAGTGCGAGCGTGGTGCGGTCGTAGCCCTCGCTCTCGGCAGCTTCTGGCAGCCCCACGACGACGATGCCGACATCGGCCGCGGAGACGGTCGCCTTCGCTCGGGCGAGTGCGTCGGCATCCGTCGTCACTCCATCGTCCGCGTAGCCGGGGGAGTACGTGACGACACCGCCGCGCGCGGCGGCCAGCGCAGTGACGAGGGGAGCGGGCGGTTGCGCCGCGTTGACGCCGGCACTGCCGCCGCCCTGGAAACGAGGAGCCCGGGCGAAAGCGCCCACGACCGCCACCGTGGCATCCGGCTGCAGTGGCAGGACACCCTGCTCGTTGCGGAGCAGGACGGCGGCGCGTTCGGCCGCTTCCGTCGCGAGCACTGCCGTGTCGAGACCGGCCGTGGATGACTCGGCCGTGGGATCGTCGCCGCGCGCAGAGGTCGCTGCCCTGCGTGCGAGATCGACGATGCGCTGAGCGGATGCTCGCACCGTCGCCTCGTCGAGGGTGCCGTCCTCGACCGCGGCGAGCACGAGCGCGTCGGAGGCGCCCGACGTCGAGGGCATCTCGAGATCGAGGCCGGCGGCCAGCGCGGCGACACGGTCGTCGACCGCGCCCCAATCCGAAACCACCACTCCGCCGAAACCCCACTCGTCGCGCAGCACGTCGGTGAGGAGCCATCTGTTCTGCGTGGCGTAGGTGCCGTTGATGCGGTTGTACGACGCCATGACGAGCCAGGGCTCGGCCTCTGTCACGACCTGCTCGAAGGCGCGGAGGTAGATCTCGCGCAGCGCCCGAGCCCCCACGTCGGCGCTGACGCGCATGCGGTCGGTCTCCTGGTTGTTGGCAGCGAAGTGCTTGACGCACGCGCCGACACCCGTCCGCTGCACCCCGCGCACGAACGCGGTCGCGAGCCGGCCGGTCAGGTGAGGGTCCTCGGAGAAGTACTCGAAGTTGCGGCCACCGAGCGGGGAGCGCTTGATGTTCATGCCCGGGCCGAGCAGCACCTGTGCGCCGGCCCCGCGTGCGTCGAGGGCGATCGCCTCCGCGACGCGGGCGACCAGGTCGGGGTCCCATGTCGCGGCCATCGCCGAGAGTGTCGGGAAGCACGTGGCCGAGACCTTGCCCGCGAAATGCGGCAGGTTCATCGCCAGCCCGTTGGACCCGTCCGTCAGTTTGACGGGCGGGACGCCGTGGGCCGGAAGGGCGCGGGTGGTGTCCATATCGGCGCCGGAGAGCAGGCTCGCACCCTGCTCGAGGGTGAGGCTCGGCTCTGCGGCGGTGGTCTCGTTCACAGCACACCCGCTTCGATCATCTGCAGACGCTCCTCAGGATTATGGATGTTCCAGCGGCGGGGGCGCGGCGGATCCGCGTCGGCGGGTCGATAGGCGCACTCGAACCGGTGCGCGCCCTCGCCGACCTCGATCGGCGCGGCCTGCGCCGAGGGGAGGACGATCTCCGCAGTGACGCCCGGTGGCACGTCCACATCGACGAAGAGGCGCCCGTCGGCACGCCGCCACTGTACGCCGATCAACCCGAAGGGCGACAGGTGTGCCGTGGACGCCGACTCGAGGCCGCCGCCCGGCTGAGGGGCGACGCGCACCCGCGACCAGCCCGGCTCCAGCAACTGCAGCCCACCGACAACGCGGTGAAGGAAGTCGGCGACGGCGCCCAGCGCGTAGTGGTTGAAGGATGTCATCTCACCGGGATTCACCGAGCCGTCCGGGAGCAGGCTGTCCCACCGCTCCCAGACCGTCGTCGCGCCCATCGTCACGGGGAACAGCCACGACGGCGTCTCCGTCTGCAGGAGGAGGTGATACGCGGTGTCGGGGTGACCCGTGGTCGCCAGGGCGTCGCAGACGAGCGGCGTGCCCACGAAGCCGGTCTGGATGCGGTGGTCGCCCTCGCGGACGAGTTCGGCCAGACGAGCACCGGCCGCCCGCCGCTGGGCGTCATCCCGCAGCAGATCGAACATGATTGCGACCGAGAGTGCGGTCACGGTGTCGCTGACGACGAGGCCGGCGGGCGAGACATAGTGGTCCCGGAACGCCGCGACAGCACGGTCGGCCATGCGGCCGAGATCGGATGCGGCATCCGTCTCTCCGATCAGGTGCGCCGCCTCGGCCGCCAGGCGCGCGGACCGCGCGTGGTAGGCGGTGGCCACGAGACGCGGATCGGTGCGGGAATCGCCCGGGCGGTCGGGCGGTGCCGCGGGGTCGAGCCAGTCGCCGAGCTGGAAGCCGGTGCTCCAATGCCCGGTCTGCCCGGTCAGGGCGTGAACCTGCTCGACCCACGCGCGCATGCTCGCGAACTGCTCGCGGAGGATGCCGACATCGCCGGTGCTGCGATACAGCTCCCACGGCACGATGACCGCGGCGTCGCCCCAGGCAGCGGCGGGATCGCTGGGGAACCCGCAGTCGATCCACGGATGGAAGTTCATGACCGAGCCGAACTCCGCCTGCTCAGCGGCGAGGTCGCGCAGCCAGTTCTGAAGCACCCCGACAGAGTCGTACAGATATGTCGCGACCGGCGCGAAGGCCTGGATGTCGCCGCTCCAGCCCAGCCGCTCGTCACGCTGCGGGCAGTCGGTGGGCAGGTCGACGAAGTTGTCGCGCATGCTCCACACGACGTTCTGGTGGAAGCGGTCGAGGAGCGGGTCGCTCGCCGAGAACCAGCCGGCGCGGGGCATGTCGGAGTGGACCACGAGTGCTTCCGCCGAGAGGAGCGACCCGCCGGCCGGCAGGCCCCGCACCTCCGCGTAGCGGAAGCCGTGGAGCGTGAACCGCGGTGTCCAGATCGACGGCTCGTCGCCTCCCGGAGTGTAGACATCGACGGATGCCGCGCTGCGCAGCGGGCGCGTCGCCAGTTCGCCGTTCTCGAGCACCTCGGCGTGATGGATCTCGATCGGGGCGCCGCCGGAGCCGGCGACGCCGATGCGGACCTTGCCGGCGATGTTCTGGCCGAAGTCGATCAGGATGCGGCCATCGGCCCGCGTCACCATGTCGGCGGGGGTCAGGACGTCGACGACCCGGACCGGGGGACCGGTGGGGGATTCGAGGGTTCCGGTCGCGGCGTGTGGTGGGAGGATGCCGGCCGCAGTCCACCCCGCGCCGTCGAAGTCGGGTTCCGACCAGTGCGCGATCTCGAGGCCGGCATCGTGCGACTCGCCCTCGTAGAGCCCCGTGCTCGTGATGGGAGAAGGCACCCACGACCAGGTGAGCGGAGCCGTGCGGCGACCGAGGTCGTCCTCGACCTCCAGCTGCACCAGTGCTGCCACGTCGGTGCCGTAGTTGTCCCACAGGCCGCCGTTGAACCCGAGCCGCCCGCGGTACCAGCCGTCGGCGAGCCAGACGCCGACGGCGTTGGCCCCGGACTGGAGGAGCGACGTGACATCGTGCGTGCGATACCTGAGGCGATGGCGGTAGCTGCTCCACCCGGGTGCGAGCACGTCGTCGCCCACGCGGCATCCGTTCATCTCGAGATCGAAGACGCCGTGCGCCGTCGCGTAGACCCGGGCGAGACGGACCTCGCCGACCACGTCGAAGGCCGCCCGCAGCAGGTAGGCAGGTCTCGCCCCGTCGTGCGGGGCAGCGGTCGATGGGCTCACCCAGTCCGCGGTCCAGTCCGTGCTGGTGAGCAGGCCGGCCTCCACGCGGAGCGGCTCGCTCCACGCCGTAGGCCCGTCGCCGTCGGCGTCCCACAGCCGGACTCTGACGTCGGCGGTCTCGCGCGAGGCGAGGGGACGGCTCGGCCAGGACCGGAAATGCGACGCGGTCGTGTCGACCCGACCGGATGTCGTGATGTCGCCGTCGCCGTGACGGATCTCGATCTCGTACGCGGCCTGCCTGGTCGTGGCTCTCCAGCTCACGCGGGGCTCGGTCGAGCCGATGCCGAGCGGATCGTCGAGGTGCTCGATGCGCAGGTCGGCCGCGGTCATCCCTTCACCGACCCGGCCGTCAGACCCTTCATCACACGCTGGTTGAGGAAGAGGTAGATGGCGAGGGTGCCGATCACGTTGATGGAGATGGCGGCGAAGGTCGGCCCGTACTGGATCTGGCCGAACTGGCCGGTGAAGTTGAGGAGCCCCACCTGGATGGTGCGCAGGTCGTCGCTCGTCGTGAAGGTGAGGGCGATCAGCAGGTCGTTCCAGATGAAGAAGAACTGCACGAGCGCGACCGTGAAGACGGCATTGCGCACCAGCGGGAAGCCGATCGAGAAGAACGTGCGGTAGATGCTGGCGCCGTCGAGGGTCGCCGCCTCGAAGATCTCGCGCGGGACGCTCCGGAAATACGTCGCCATCATGAAGACGGTGAGCGGCAGGCCGATCGCGGTGTACGTGATGATCAGCGGCCAGAGCGTGCCCGTCAGCCCCGTACGGAAGTACATCGTGAACAGCGGGAGCAGGATCATCTGCCCCGGGATCATGATGCCGACCAGGAAGGCCAGCAGGACCGGACCGCGTCCCTTCCACACCATGACCTCGAGCGCGAACCCGGCGGCGACGCCGAGCACGATCGTGAGGAAGAGCGAGGGGAAGACGGCCAGGATGCTGTTGCGGATGTAGACGTCGAGATGCCCGACAGTCCACGCCTCGACGTAGTTGCTGAAGTTCGTCCAGTCCTCGGGGAGCGCCCAGGTCGGGTTGTTGAGGAACTCGTCCTGGGTCTTGAGCGAGCCGGTCAGCATCCAGAAGAGCGGGTAGACCACGACGATGAGAAGGATGCCGAGGATGATCCACATCGGCACCTTCGCCAGTGCGCGTCGCACGCGGCCGGGGTGGTGAACGGTTGAAGTCGTCATGGCGGCTAGTCCTTGGTCAGATCGCGGCGGTTGGACTGGAAGATGAAGATCGTCACGACCAGGCACAGCACCGTGAGCAGCAGCGCGATCGTGCTGCCGAACCCGTACTCGCCATAGGTGAACGACGTCTGGAACATGTACAGGGTCAGCGGCGTGGTGGTGTTGCCCGGCCCGCCGCCGGTCAGCGCGAGGATCGAGTCGAACACCTTGAGGGTGCCGTTGATGCTGAAGATGATCGACGACAGCAGCACCGGCAGCGACAGCGGGATCACGATGTGCCACACCAGGCGGAAGCCGGAAGCGCCGTCCAGCCGGGCGGATTCGAAGATGTCGTCGGGGATGTCGACAAGGCCCGCGTAGAGCAGCACGGCGTAGAACCCCATCGACCGCCAGAGGTCCATGAAGATGATGACCCAGAACGCCGTCGCCGATGACGCGAACCAGTCGACGGAGGCGATGCCGAACACGTTGAGGATGTCGTTGACCAGCCCCTGCACGGGCGCGATCTTGAAGAGCTCCTGGAAGAGCAGGGCGACTGCCACCGTCGGAAGGACGACAGGGAAGAACGCCAGAGTGCGGATCACGCCCGAGGCCTTGCGCAGCCAGAAGACGTAGATCAGGGCGAGCCCGTAGCCGAAGAGCACCTGCAGCAGCGTGAGGACGACGGCGTATCTGATCGTGAACCACAGCGCGTCTCCGACCTTCGGGTCGGTGAACAGCTGGGCGAAGTTGTCGAACCCGACGAAGGTGAAGCCCAGGATGGGGTTGCCCTCGAACACCGTGTACCCGAGCGACCAGAAGATCGGGACGAGCATGACGAGGGTGTACACGAGCAGGGCGGGGCCGAGCAGGATGGTGATGGCGCGCCAGTCGCCGAGTACGCGGTTCACGTGGTGGTGCTTTCCGTTGGGTGATGACTGTGGCCGGGCGAGGTCTCGCCCGGCCACAGCGGGGATGCTGCTACTTGAGGTCGGCCTGGACGAGGCCCATGAACTCCTCAGGGGTGATCGCACCCGTGACGAGCTGAGACGCGTTCGACTGGCTCGTCGTTGCGGCCTTGGCGTCGAACAGCGCCTCGAACCACAGCACGCTCTGCTCGGTGGCCGCGATCTTCTCCTGGATCATCTCGGTCAGCGGCGGCAGGCCATCGACGGGCGTGTTCGTCGCGAAGCCGGTGATGACGCCCTGCGACCCGAGGGACTCGGAGCCGAAGTTCTCGGCGATGCATCCCAGCCATGCTGCGGTGTCGTCGTCGAACGTCGCCTGCGACATCGCCAGCGGCACGCCGACATTCGCGGCGAGCTGGTCGCTGCTGCCGGCGCCGCCCTCGACCTCGGGGAACGGCATGAAGCCGATGTTCTCTGCGCCGATCTGGTTCTGGGCCTCGTCGTTGAAGTTGGCGAGGATCCAGCTGCCCATGTAGAACATGCCCGCCTGCCCCGTGAGGAACTGGTTGACGGCCGTCATGTAGTCGATCGATCCGACCGAGGGGCCGAAGTAGCCGGCTGCACCGAGCTCTGCCACGGCGGCGGCAGCTTCGACGTACTCCGGGTCGGTGAGCTCCGCGTCGCCGTCGGCGACCTTCTGCAGCGCGTCGGGGCCGAGCGAGCGGTACAGGTAGTTGCCGACGAGGCGCGTCAGCGGCCACCCGTCCTGACCGTCAGCCGAGAACGGGATCACGCCGGCGTCGTTGAGCGTCGCGGCGGCCCCGGTGAGCTCGTCCCACGTCGTGGGCTCCTCGATGCCGAGCTCGGCGAAGAGCGCCTTGTTGTACCAGATGCCCTCGACGTTCAGCTCCGTCGGCAGCACGAACACCTCGCCGCCGTAGAGCGCCTCGATCGTGGAGCGAGCGGCCGGCAGGATGTCGTCGGCGGCGCCCAGCTCGTCGAGCTCGGCGGCGATGTCGACGAGCTTGTCGCCCGTCTGCAGGTCCTTAGCGACCTGAGGCGAATTGCCGCTGGCGAACACCGACGGGAGTGCGTTCTGACCTGCGAGGAGCTGGAGCTGCTGGTCGTAGCTCGCCTGCGGCTGGGTGCTGACCTTCAAGGGGAGAGCGTCGTTCTCGTCAGCGCAGCTGTCTTCGCTGAGCGTGGTGAGGGTGTCCTGGATGCTGGTGTTCTCTGCGAACGAGAGGTACGAGAACTCGCTGGGAGCGGCTGCCTCGCCGCTGCCGCCACCCGCACACGAGGTGAGTGCGAGAGTCGTGACGCCGATCGCGGCGCCGAAGAAGGCGAGGCGGCTCGCCTTGGTACGTGCTGTGGTCACAGTTCCTCCTTGAATGCGGCCTCAATTGAAGCGCTGCAATCGACAGTAGGAGGGGCGTTGATGGCGGCAAAGCCAGCACGGCATGGCATCTTCGATAGCGGTTATCGACCGATTCGATACCGGCTTCGCCCTCGTTCTGAAGCGCTGCAATCCTGTGCGTAGGATCGTGGGGTGATCTCGACGACCATGAGGCGGCGGCCCGCCGATGCCGTGGGGATCGACGACGTCGCGGCGTTCGCCGGTGTGTCCCCCTCGACGGTGTCGAACGTGCTGAACCATCCCGAGCGGGTTTCACCATCGACTCAGGAGAAGGTGCAGCGGGCGATCTCCGTACTCCGCTACGTGCCGAACGGTGCGGCGCGGTCGCTGGCTGCAGGCGGCAGTCGCACCGTCGGCCTCGCGCTCTCCGATCTCGGCAACTCGCTCTTCGTCGACATCGCGCAGGGCGCAGAGGCGCACGCCGGCGAGTTGGGCGCGTCGGTGATCCTCGCCAACAGCGGAGGGGAGCTCGAACGCGAGAGGCGAGCGCTCGCGGTGTTCGAGCAGTCGCTGGTCCTCGGGTCGTTGCTGACGCTCAACGACGCCCAGCACTTCCGCGCGATCGCCTCCCGCGCTCTCGGCCGCACGCCGCTCGTGATGCTGAACTATCACGACACCTCGGCGCAGTTCTGCAGCGCCTTCATCGACAACGCGTTCGGCGGGCAGCTGGCGACGAAGCACTTGTTGGATCAGGGGCGCCGCCGTCTGGTCTTCGTCGGCGGGCCGGGCTCGTTGCAGCCCGTCGCCGATCGCCGCGACGGCTTCCTGCGCGCCCTCGCCGAGGTCCGGCTCGCGCCCGTCGATGCCGTCCAGCCGGAGTGGATCAACCGTGCCGACGGCTGGAACGTCGGTCGGACTCTGGCCCCGCGCGTCGCCGCGGGTGAGATCGACGGCGTGGTCGCGGCATCCGATCTGCTCGCGGCGGGCATTCTGCAGGCGTTCGCCGAGTCACCCGGGATCAGCCTGCCCGACGACGTGAGCGTCATCGGGTACGACAACAACCAGGCTGCCTGGGATGCCCCGGTGCCGTTGTCGACGATCAGTCAGCCGGGCGAGGAGCTCGGAGCGACCGGCATCCGGTTGCTGATGCGAGAGCTCGAGGACGCCGACCACGAGCACGAGGCCGTCCGGCTCGTGCCGACGCTGGTCGAGCGTCGCAGCACGCAGCGCTGACGTGCACGCGGACCGGAGCCGGTCTGTACTCCCGGCCTCATCGCTCCGTCAAGATGCCACCGGCGCGCACGAAGATGTCGCGCATCCACGCGTGGGCGGGATCGTTCCGGTACGCGGGATGCCACCACAGCGCATTGGACAGGGGAGTCGCCTCGAACGGCGGGTCGAGCAAGGCGACGCCATCGAACCGCTCGATCAGCCGGGCGATACCGCGCTGCACCATGGCCAGCCTGCTGGTGCCGATGACGAACTGGGGGACCGCGAGGAAGCTCTCGACGACGACTTCGACGCGGGGCTCCAGCCCGAGCTGCTGTAGCTGGCGGCTCGCGGACGTGAACGCCGTGCGGGTCTGGTACGTGAGGACCCAGCTGGCGCTCGCGAGGTCGTCGAGGGACAGTCCGCGGCCGACGGCGGGGTGGTCTCCTGACGCGACGACCACCCACTCGTCCCGCCACAGATCGGTGAACGGCAGATCCGACAGGAAGCCGTGCGGGAGGACGATGCCGTCGACGGAGCGCAGGCGTTCAGCCGCGTCGTCGACGATGGTGGGGGTGTGCAGCAGGAATCGGAAGCGGATGTCGGGAGCCAGACCGTGGCTCAGCCGGGCGACGACCGGAGCCACCGTGGCCATGCCGTAGTCCGACAGGTAGATCGAGAACTCCCGCGTCGAGTCCGACGGGTTCCAGTCCGCTTCGATCTCGAAGACGCGACGCGCGCCCTCCAGAACGGTCGGCACGAGCTCGGCGAGCCGCGCGCCGAGTGGTGTGAGGTCGTAGGTGTTGCCCCGGCGGGCGAGCAGCTGGTCGCCGAAGTGCGTGCGAAGTCGAGCGAGCGATGCGCTCAGAGTCGGTTGGCTGAGGTGGAGTCGCTCGGCTGCGCGGCTCACACTGCGTTCGCTCAAGAGGGCGTTGAGCGCCACGAGCAGATTCAAGTCGAGACGCGACAGCGGCGCTTCGGCGTTCATGTCGTCCTCGGAACCCGCTCCCGGAAATCGCCCTTGAGTATCGACCGAGTCTATAACTGCAGCGGTGGGATTGGGGTGGTCGATGGTGGGCCAACCGCCGACGACTCGCGCGATCATGGCGCGGAGCCGGTGCCGGTGGTTCAGTAGGTGGCACGGTCGCCGCCGACTCGAGCCGGCGACGAGCCCGGACGTGATTTCCGAAAGCTGGTAGATGATGGCGTCACATCTCCGGAGCTCCGAGTGGTATTCGGCAGGCGACAGGAACGCCTACATCCATCGCGCGTGGATGCGGCGGGGAGTTCCCGACACCGCATTCCGGGGTCGTCCGCAGATCGCCATCGCCAACACCGCCTCGGATCTCACGCCCTGCAACGCGCACCTCGACGAGGTGGCGCAGTCGGTCAAGAACGGCATCTACGAGGCGGGCGGCATCCCTCTGAACCTTCCCGTGGTGTCCCTGGGCGAGACGCAGGTGCGCCCGACGGCGATGCTGTGGCGCAACATGATGGCCATGGCGACGGAGGAGATGCTCCGTGCCAATCCGATCGACGGCGTGGTGCTGCTGGGCGGCTGCGACAAGACGATCCCGGCGCTGCTCATGGCCGCGGCATCCGTGGATCTTCCCGCCGTCGTGATCCCCGGCGGCCCCATGCTCACCGGCCACTTCCGCGGCGAGGCGCTCGGCTGCGGAACGGATGTCTGGCGCCTTAGCGAGGAGGTGCGCGCGGGCACGCTCAGCGAGGCGCTGTTCAACCGGTCGGAGTCGTCGATGATCCGGTCGAAGGGGCACTGCAACACGATGGGGACCGCCTCGACCATGGCGCTCGTCGCCGAGGCGCTCGGCACGATCGTCCCCGGTCTCGCCGGCACCCCGGCGCCTGACAGCCGGCTGCTGGAGGCCTCGCACGAGACGGGGAGGCTCGCGGTGCGGCTGGTCGAACAGGACCGCCGCCCCTCGACGTTCCTCACGAAGGCGAGCTTCCACAACGCGATCGTCGCGCTCGCCGCGATCGGCGGCTCGACGAACGCGGTGGTGCACCTGCTCGCCATCGCGGGCCGTCTCGGCATCGACCTGACCATCGACGACTTCGACCGGATCGGCGCAGACGTGCCGCTCCTGGTGAACCTGCAGCCCGCCGGCCGCTACCTCATGGACGACCTGTACCGGGCCGGCGGGTTCCTCGCCGTGCTGCGCGAGGTGAAGGACCTGCTGGACCCGACGGCGCTCACGATCACCGGCCGCCCGCTCGTGGACTACCTCGACGACGCGCAGATCTGGGATGCCGATGTCATCACGCCGCGCGCGCAGCCCCTGCTCCCCGCGGCGGGGATCAGCGTCCTGCGCGGATCGCTGGCCCCGGGAGGCGCCATCATCAAGCCCGCGGCCGCGTCCCCGCACCTGCTGAAGCACCGCGGCCGCGCGGTGGTCTTCGACTCGATCGAGGACTTCCATGCCCGCATCGACGACCCCACGCTCGACATCGACGAGGACTCGGTGATGATCCTCCGCGGCTGCGGGCCCATGGGGTACCCGGGCATGCCGGAGGTGTCGAACATGCCGCTGCCGAAGAAGCTGCTCGAGAAGGGCGTGCGCGACATGGTGCGCATCTGCGACGGACGGATGTCGGGCACCGCCTACGGAACCGTCATCCTGCATGTGACCCCCGAGGCGGCCGCCGGCGGGCCGCTGGGACGGGTGCAGACGGGCGACTGGATCGACCTCGACGTCCGCAACCGTCGCCTCGACGTCGAAATCCCCGCCGACGAGCTCGCCGCGCGGGGTGTGAACGACGCGACCGTGCAAGGCTTCGCGAACCCCCGCCGCGGCTGGGAGCGCCTCTACGTCGACCACGTCATGCAGGCCGACACCGGGGCCGACCTCGACTTCCTGGTCGGGTCGAGCGGCTCGAAGGTCTCGCGCGAGTCGCACTGAGGACCATCGTCCCTCGGCGCTCGCGCGCTCGATGCCGGAGGTCTTAGTTCTCGGCGAGCGCGATCCTGTTCCCGCCGGCGGCCTTTGCGCCATACATCGCCAGGTCTGCGCGGCGGATCAGCTGCTCGGCCGGCGACTGGCTGCCCTCGGGGGCGATCGCTACTCCGATACTCGCGCTCAATCGCTGATGGGTGGCCGGCCGCGTCAGATCACCGCGGAGCAGATCAAGGATCCGCTGGCTGAGTGCGAGAGCTTCGGGTTGCTCGGAGATCTCACAGACGACGACGAACTCGTCGCCGCCGTACCGGGCAACGAGGTCACCTGCGCGCACACCGGACAGGAGGCGTTGTGCGACATCCCTCAGCATCCGGTCGCCGGCCTGATGGCCGAGTCGGTCGTTCACACCCTTGAAATCGTCGAGGTCGATGAACAGCACCGCGCACCGCGAAGCGCCGACGATCTGGTCCATCTGGGTCTCCAGGAGCCGCCGGTTAGGGAGGCCGGTCACCTCGTCATGGCTCGCGGCGTGCGCGAGCTGGGCCTGCAGTCGAAGCGTGGCGAGCGCTTGTGCGGCCTGCCCTGCCAACGCCTCCGCCAGCGGCGTCGCCTCGTCGTCGAATGTGCGTTCGTGATGGAACCAGCTGACGAACGCGCCGAAGTCCGCCTCCTCATGGTGCAGCGGCGCGGCGATGAACGCGCGGACACCGGCCGCAGTCATCGCGGGTCCGAGCCCGGCGACCATTCGCTCGCCGGTTTCCGCGTCGAGGACCTTCTCAACCCGGCGTGCTGCGCTCACGGACCTGAGAAGCGGCCCGAGGTCGATCCGACCGTCGAAGGCGTCGGTGCCGGCGGCGATCGCATACGTTCCGTCGGGCTCTACCAGGTAGACCGCCGACGTCTCGGCGCGATAGGCCCGGGCGGTTGTATCGGCGAGGATGTCCGCGAGCCGCTCTTCGGTGGTCGCGGATGAGAACGCGATGGACGAGTCCATCACCAATTGGAGCCGAGTACGCGTGCGGTCTGCGAGCGCGTAGCGCCGGCGCAGGTCGGTCAATGCACGGAACCTTTCCGACGCCTCCTCGATGACGAGGAAATCCCCTTCGGAGCGTGGGTGGCGACTCACCATGACCGCCCGTTCGCGATCGCGGGCGTGGACCATCATCCACGGTCCCGGCCCGGCGCCGGCCGGGAGCAGATCACCCGGTGCAGGGACGAGAAGCTCGTCAACCGATCGGCCGACCATCTCGTCAGCGCTCGTCCCGTACCACTCCCTGAACCAGCGATTCGCCTCAGCGATCACGCCCGACCGCTTCAAGCGCACAACACCCGCCGGGAGCGCATCTGCGCTGCGTCGTTCCACGCATCCTCCCTCGGGCGGCGTCGGCGGCGTCGAGCGAGCCGGTGTTCGAACCATACAGGTGAGCGGGGCGCGTAGGCACCTCGAGCGCGCAGTCGCAGCTTCCCTCGACCTGGCACGCCCGGGCGGTGTCAGTCGTGCTGGGGGAGTGTCTCGTGCCGGGGTGCGGGGGCGTCGGTGGTGGCCGCCCAGGTCGCGAGGAGCTTCAGCGCGTCCTCGGAGGATGAGCCCGGTTCGGCCGTGTAGGTCGACAGCTGCAGGCCCAGGTCGGCGGGAAGCTCGAAGGCTTCGTAGGTGAGTTCGAGGTCGCCGACGACGGGGTGGTGGAGGCGTTTGACGCCGGTGCGGTGATAGCGGACGTCATGCGCGGCCCACAGCGTGCGGAACGTCTCGGATCGGGTGGACAGTTCGCCCACGAGGTCGGTGAGTCGCTTGTCGAAGGGGTTGCGGCCGGCGTCGCCCCGCATGGCGGCGACGAACTCCTGGGTGACCTTGTCCCAGTCGAGGTAGAAGTCGTGCGCGGCGGGGTTGAAGAACGCGAACCGGGCGCTGTTGGGCGCGGGCTCCGCGAACACGGGTGAGTAGAGCGCACGGCCCAGGCGGTTGGCGGCCACATAGTCGTAGTAGTTGTCGCGGATGATCGCAGGCGCGTCGGTGATGGCGTCGAGCAGTCGCTGGATGCTGGGACGCACGGTCGTCGTCGTCTGGCGCGCCTTGCGGGCGACGGGGGACGCGTTGGCGGCTCGGGCGAGGTCGTGCAGGTGCGCGGTCTCGGCGTCGTCCAGCTGCAGCGCCCGGGCGAGAGACTGCAGGACGGTGTCTGACACGCCGGAGAGGTCGCCGCGCTCGAGGCGCGTGTAGTAGTCCACGCTCATTCCCGACAGCAGCGCGACCTCTTCGCGACGCAGCCCGGGCACGCGCCGGTTGCCGCCGAATGCGGGCAGTCCCGCCACGTCGGGCGTGATGCGTGCGCGCCGGGTGGTGAGGAACTCGCGCGCTTCGCTGCGGTGATCCATGTCCTCGACCGTACGCCCGTCTTCTGACCCGAGGGGGGTACTGACGGTACCGGTCACGCCTGTCACTGCCGGAGGAGCACGCGTGCGCGTTGAATGGAGGCAGTTCGAGAACCGGAGGAATCATGCACACGAGAGAACTCGGCCAGGGACTTCAGGTCTCGGCCATCGGACTGGGCGCGATGGGGATGTCGATGTCGTACGGGCCGAACCCCGGCGACCGCGACGACATGATCGGCGTGCTGCGGTATGCCGTCGAACAGGGGCTCGCGTTCATCGATACCGCGGAAGTGTACGGCCCGTATGTCAACGAAGAACTCGTGGGCGAGGCGATCGCCCCGATCCGGGACCAGGTCGTCGTGGCGACCAAGTTCGGCTGGAACATCGTCGAGGGGCGGATGCTGGGCACCGACTCGCGTCCGGAGCAGATCCGCCGCGTCGCCGACGCGTCACTCCAGCGCCTCGGCGTCGAGGCCATCGACCTGTTCTACCAGCACCGTGTAGACCCCGATGTCCCCATCGAGGACGTCGCCGGCACGGTCGGCGAGCTGGTCGCGGCGGGCAAGGTGAAGCACTTCGGTCTCTCCGAGGCGGGCGCCCAGACGATCCGCCGCGCACACGCGGTGTTCCCGGTGACCGCGGTGCAAAGCGAGTACTCGCTGTGGACCCGCGACCCCGAGACCGAGGTTCTGCCGGTGTGCGACGAGCTCGGCATCGGGTTCGTGCCGTTCAGCCCGCTCGGGAAAGGCTTCTTCACCGGCACCGTCACCCCGGACGCGAAATTCGAGGCGGGCGAGATCCGGGCGCACGTCCCGAGGTTCCAGGCCGAGAACCTCGCAGCGAACCAGGCCCTCATCGACCACGTCGCCGCCCTCGCCGCCGCTCGCGGCGCCACCTCGGCGCAGGTCGCGCTCGCCTGGCTGCTCGCCCAGCGGCCCTACATCGTCCCCATCCCCGGCACGCGCCGCCGTGAGCGGGTCGACGAGAACGCCGCCGCGACGACGGTCGGCTTGTCGGCCGACGACATCGCCGACCTCAACGCTCTGGTCGTGCGCCTCGGCGTCGCCGGCGACCGCTACGACGAGTCGGGCATGCGCATGGTCGCGCGCTGAGAGCTTCCCAAGGACCTGGTCGCGGCGCTCGGCCGGTGTCTGGGCGCAGCGCAGGTCACCCCTTGTGCTGCGCCCGGTACTGGGTCGGACTGACGCCGTGCATCCGCCGGAAATGGCGGGAGAAGTACAGCGGGTCGGCGTAGCCGACGGCCGAAGCGATCTCACCGACGCTCACCGTGGTCGTGTCGAGCAGGCTGCGCGCGCGCGCCATCTTCACCGAGGTGTGGAACGCAGCGGGACCGCTTCCGGTCGCCCGGCGGAACAGCGCGCTCAGGTGGGAGGGCGACATGCCCACCATCGCGGCCAGCTCGCCCACCTGGATGTTGCTGTCGACGCGAGCCTCGAGGAAGTGCATCGCTCGTTCGATGGGCGAGCCCTCCACCGGAAGGATGCTGTCGGCGACCACCCGCGTCAGCAGCTGCCACGCCACGCCCGAGGCCGCGAGCAGGTGCGCGGGGGAGTGACGTCGCTCGAGCAGGCTCACGAGCTCGTCGAACAGCGCAGCGACGCCGTCGATCGCGCGCAGGCTGGTGAGCGGGCGGGGGATGCCGAGCAGCGGCCCGGTCAGCTCGGAGACGTCCGTGCCCCGGACATGCATCCACCAGATCGTCCATGGATCGTCGAACGACGCCTGGTAGTCGTGAGGCTGGTGAGCCGGGATGGTGATGCAGGTGCCCGGCGTGAGCGCATACGCCGTGCCGGCGATCCGCACGACGCCGGCACCCGCGACGCACAGGATCACGATCGTCTCTGCCGCGCCGTTCGTGCGAGTCCGCCGGTGGCCTCTCGCAGCGGGGAAGTGTCCGGCATCCGTGACGGTCATGCGCCGCGTACCCGCCCGCTCGAGAGCCGCCTCGACCTGGGGTCGGGGGACGACGCAGAGGCGTTGGTTCTCGAAGCCGTCCTTGCGATAGAACGGTTCGCCGGTGATCGGTGTTTCGTCCATGAAGTCCCTCATTCTCACCATACCTCCGCGTGCGGACGGCTCGTAGCGTCGTATCCGCTCGCAACGTTCGCGAAAGATTCCCACCCGGCACTCCGCCGCAGTCTCCCGAGGAGGTCAGCGATGACCGCTGAACGGACGGACGTCGACACCGTGGACAGAGGCCCGGTTCTCGATACGTCGCACGATCCCCATGAGAAGCTCCGGCTTCCCGATCTCCCCGCCCACCTCGAGGCGGCGCTCGGGCGAGGAGAAGCCGTCGCCTGGCGTGAGCCGCTGACCATCCGCACTTACGAGCCCGGTGAGCCGAGCCGCTACCCGATGTTCCTCGACCACCGGGTGTATCAGGGATCGAGCGGCAAGGTGTATCCGCTGCCGTTCACCGAGAGCGTCTCCGATGAGCCGACGCTGCGCGACTGGGATGCGATCCATCTCGAGAACGAGTACGTCCGCGTCGTCGTGCTGCCGGAGCTGGGCGGTCGCATCCACATCGGCTACGACAAGACCAACGGCTACGACTTCTTCTATCGCAACAACGTGATCAAGCCTGCCCTGGTAGGGCTCGCAGGGCCGTGGATCAGCGGGGGCGTCGAGTTCAACTGGCCGCAGCACCATCGGCCGGCGACGTACCTTCCCGTCGAGGCATCCATCGAGTACGACGACGACGGCACGGTGACGGTCTGGTGCCACGACCACGATCCGTTCGCCCGCATGTCGGCGCAGCACGGCGTGCGGCTGCGTGGGGGCAGCTCGGTCGTCGAGCTGGCCGTCCGGCTGCACAACCGGACAGACGAGCGTCAGACCTTCCTCTGGTGGGCGAACGTCGCGGCTGCGGTCCACGACGACTACCAGTCGTTCTTCCCCGAGGACGTGCGCTACGTCGCCGATCATGCCCGCCGCGCGCTCACCGCCTTTCCTGAGGCGGACCGGCCGTACTACGGCGTCGACTATCCGGCGCTCGCGCAGACCGCCCCCGATGCGAACCGCATCGACTGGTACAAGAACATCCCGGTGCCGACGTCGTACATGATCGTCGACTCCGGCCAGGACTTCTTCGGCGGGTACGACCACGCCGCCGGCGCCGGTTTCGTGCACTGGGCCGAGCGTCGGCTGTCGCCCGGCAAGAAGCAGTGGACGTGGGGGACCGGGCCCCTCGGGCAGGCGTGGGACGCGCAGCTCACCGACGGCGACGGCCCCTACGTCGAGCTCATGGCCGGCGTCTACACCGACAACCAGCCGGACTTCAGCTGGCTCCTCCCCGGCGAGACCAAGGTCTTCACTCAGTACTGGTATCCGATCCCCGCGATCGGCGCCGCGCACCAGGCCACGCCCGACGCGGCGGTGCACGTGGACCGCGACGGCACGTTGGCGGCGTCCTTCGCGGTGACGCGATCGCACCGAGGCGCGCTCGCGCGCATCGTCCGCGACGGCGAGGTGCTCGCCTCGCAGAACGTCGACATCGACCCGGGCGTGCCCTTGCGGCTCGAGACCGACGCGCGATACGACGGCCAAGAGGCGATCGCGGCCGAGCTGCTGACATCGGCGGGACAGCTCCTGGTGCGGTGGAGCCCGACCGTCGTCGGCGACGAAGAGCCCTGGGTCGCCGAGGAGCCCCCCGCTCCCGACGCGATCGACTCCGTCGAGGAGCTCTACCTCACGGGCCTTCACCTCAGCCAGTACCGTCACCCGACGCGCTCGCCGCTGGCGTATTGGAACGCCGGCCTCGAGCGTGATCCCGGTGATATCCGCATCAACCTCGCGCTCGCGGACCGGGACTATCGCGCCGGAGACTACGTCACGGCTCTGGGGCGGGTGGAGACGGCGCTGAGGCGGCTCACCCGTCGCAACGCGAACCCGGTGGATGCCGAGGCGTTCTACCTGCAGGGGCTGGTGCTGCGCCGGCTCGGGCGGATCGCCGAGGCCGAGCAGGCCTTCAGCAAGGCCGGCTGGGACGGCACCTGGGCGGCGGCAGCAGGGTTCGCCCTCGCCCAGTCGCTGGCGTACCGGGGCCAGAACCGCGCCGCACTGCGCGTCCTCGACACCCTCGACGGGGTGGTCGGCCACGACGCACGCCGTGTCGCCCTCCGCGCGATCCTGCTCCGCCGCTCCGGAGCGGACACGGATGCCGAAGCCGTCCTGCTGCGTGCGCTCGAGGCCGATCCCCTCGACGCCACCACCAGGGCGCTCGCGGGTCGACCCCTGACGGACGAGGCCGGGCTGCTGCTCGACGTCGCGTTGGACCTGCGCAATGCCGGAGCGCTGGACGAGGCGCTGCAGGTTCTCGAGTGGGCGTCGACGGCAGCGGCCGCCTGGTCCGGGAATGTCCGCCCGATCGCGCACTACATCGCCGCAGCGCTCCACGAGACACGCGGCGACACCGCCCGTGCTGAGGAGGAGCGCGAGCGCGCCCGGGACTCCGACCTGACGCGAACTTTCCCGTTCGGGCTCGATGCGCTCGACGCGCTCGAGGCGGCACTCGCGGCGGACCCGGATGACGCCGTGGCGCATTCGCTGATCGCGATGCTGCTCTACGCGCACGGGCGGCGCCCCGAGGCGCGCGCGCACTGGGATCGGGCGATCGCGCTCGGACGCGTCGACGCCGTCCTCTTCCGCAATGCCGCGCTCGCCGCCTACAACATCGGTCACGACGACGCCCGCGCCTGGGATCTGTATGAGCGAGGGGTCACGGCCGCGCCCGACGATGCCCGCCTCCGGTACGAGCAGGACCAGCTGGCGATCCGGCTCGGACAGTCCCCGTCGGAGCGCCTGCGCCGGCTCCGGCCGGTGGAGACCCTCGTGCTCTCTCGCGATGACTTCACGATCGAGTACCTGCACCTGCTCGTCGACGCCGGCGAGGCGCAGCGGGCGCTCGAGGTGCTGCTGACGCGATCCTTCCACCCCTGGGAGGGCGGCGAAGGCCAGGCGATCGCGGCATGGGACGCGGTGCTCGCGGCCAACGGCCTGCCGCAGACCGACCCGCCCGCGACCCTGGGCGAGGCGCGCCTCCAGCACGTTCCGCCCGTGGCCCGCCACGCCAGCGGGGAGACGGACTACTTCGCCACGAGCCTCCCTGAGCTCCTGCTGTTCGCGCGCGAGACGACCGAGGACTGATCGGGCCCGTCACCGCTGCCGGACCCAGCGGGGACCGTAGGCTGAGCGTGACCGAGGAGGAGCCCAGGTTGATAGAGGTAGCTCGCCTGACGCGACACTTCGGTTCTCGCGTCGCCGTGGACGATGTCAGTTTCACGGTGGTTCCTGGCAGCGTCACAGGGTTGCTCGGCCCCAACGGCGCGGGCAAATCGACCACGATGCGCATGATCCTGGGCTTGGATCGGCCGACCTCCGGCACGGCGCTCATCGACGGCGCACCGTTCTCCCACTCGAAGGCACCGATGTCGACGGTGGGCGCGCTGTTGGATGCGACCGCGGTGCATCCTGGCCGCACCGGCCGGACGCACCTGCGTGGGCTGGCGGCCACCAACGGCATCGGCGACCGTCGGGTCGACGCGGTGCTGGCGATGACCGGATTGACGGATGCCGCGGCGCGGCGCATCGGCACCTACTCGCTGGGGATGCGTCAACGGCTCCGCCTCGCCGCCGCCCCGCCCGGCGGTCCGGCGGCCCCCCGGCCCGGCGCGCCGGCGGACCGGCTGGGGCCCCGCGGAGGGGCCTGGGGGCGGGGACGCGCGCGGGCACCCCCCGCGGGGGGGCGGGG
>NZ_MWLP01000091.1:0-1566 GCF_010634885.1 Microbacterium sp. B35-04
TATTATATGAGCGGAGAAACTGTTATTTACAAAAATGAAATGAATTTAGTTCCATTAAGACGCTTTACTGCTACTGAAATTAACTTATTTTTTGCTATGTGTAATAAGCTCAAAGAACAAGATACTAATACACTTCATTTGTCTTTTGACGAACTCAAAGAATTAAGTAATTACAGTCCAGAAACACGTAACATTAACAGGTTTGTAGATGATCTCCAAAGAGTTTACGATAAGATGTTAGATATCAGATATACTATTAGAACTGAAACAAAAATTAAAAAATTTGTCTTATTCTATAAGTATGAAATAGATATATCGGAAAAATATTTAGAAATTGCTACTTCTCCTGATTTAAAATATATCTTAAATTCAATTACGAATAACTTTACTAAATTTGAATTAAGAGAGATGACACACCTTAAATCCACCTATTCAAAAAATATGTTTAGATTACTTAAACAATATAAACATACTGGCTATATGAAGATTAAAATTGAAGACTTTAGAGAACGATTAGATATTCCAGAATCTTATAGAATGTCTAATATTAACCAATTTGTTTTAACACCGATTATCAAGGAGCTCTCTCCAATATTTAATAACCTCAATATCAATAAAATCAAAGCTAAAAAAGGTCGTAAAATTGAGTGGTTAGAGTTTACGTTTGATGCTGAGAAACGCATTCACAGTAAACGACAACCTCAAATGGCGGATATAGGTAAGTCACGACAATATATAAGTCGTGAGAAAACACCAAAATGGTTAGAAGAACGCACATATGAAAAACAAACACAAAATGAGTATGATCCACAATTAGAGAAAGAACGAGAAGCCTTTTTAAAACAACTTGAAGTCGATTGGGAAGAATAGAAAAGTTTACAAAAGATAGTATGAAGATATACTTAAAGTAACAAATGAATTATAAACTAGCATATACAAAAAAGACACAAGTGCTGATAACACTCGTGCCTTAGTAAGCCCGTTAAAAAGACGGTGACTTTCGTATGAAATCAAAATTAACAATAGATCATCTACTCGTCAAAGTTGAGATGGTCTATTTTTTTTGGTCGTTTCTAATTAATACTAAACCGATGATTGTTAAAACAATCATCAGCATTTCATAATCAGACAATACTAGTCCTTTCTAGGAGCAAAAACCAAAACCATAGGCATCACCCCATTTTCATGAGATTAGCCACCATCGATCCAACTTGCTTACATTGATTATTATATAGATGTAAGTAAGTTTTTTAAAGTTGTGTTCAAATATATAACTTTTCAAGTGTATGCAGGCATACAATATACATGCATACAGTATACGTGTATCATGTATGCAACACTCAGACGCTTGAGAACTGAATAAAGATACAAAATTTTATTTAATGAAAATGCATGAAAACGCGTGTTTAAGGGAATGTATAAAATATGAATAATCCATGAATTCACATAAAAGGGACAAACGCCGTTAGATCAGCGTTTGTCCCTTTTTAGTTGGTTGACATAATTCGTTCTTATGGGTAGTGACTTTGTATATATAACCAAGAATCTTACATGTTTGTATGCGAT
>NZ_MWLP01000092.1:0-33377 GCF_010634885.1 Microbacterium sp. B35-04
ACGCCGAAGCCGCCTCTTACAATGGGCATTACCAGTTGATCCATCACGACGTGTGGGACATGGACAACGTCCACCCGCCGACACTGGCCGACATCACGGTGGACGGCGAGGAGCGGAAGGTCGTCTTCTACGGCAGCAAGTCGGGCCACCAGTTCGTGCTGGATCGCACCGACGGCGAGCCGGTGCTGCCTGTGACCGAGAAGCCGATGATCACGGACTCGCGGCAGAGTCACTCCCCGACCCAGCCGTTCCCCGCCACCCGGCTGCTGCCGGAGTGCGTCGTCTGGGAGAAGCTGGATCCGGCGAACATCCCGGGCGACCCCTGGCGTGCGGTGCCCAACTACAACGGCTACCAGCCGGATGCCGAGGGCAACCTCGTCTTCAACCCCGACAGCTATGTCGCGGCCGACGAGCCCTTCCTGACGTATCCCGAGGGCTATCCGGCCGACCACCGTCTGGGCTGCATGTACGACCCGCAGTGGGACGCGCCGGTCCTCTCGACCACCAGCCAGAACGGCGGTGCCGACTGGTCGAACCACTCGTACAGCCACAGCACGAACCTCGTCTACTACCCGTACGGCACCAACCCGGTCGCGCACTACAACGGCGCCTCGGCCAACGGACTGCGCGCCATCGGGCAGTACCAGACCGGCGGCATCCTGGCGTACGACGCCTCGACCGGTGAGGTCGCGTGGCAGAACCACCTGGGCACCGACATGTCACATGGTCAGGGACCCCTGACCACGGCATCCGATCTGCTGTTCGTCGGCCAGATCGACGGCAGGGTGCTGGCAATGGACGCCGTCACGGGCGACGTGCTCTGGGACTTCCAGACGGGGTCCGGCATCGCGGCGGCGCCGGTCACCTATGAGGTCGACGGCGAGCAGTACGTCGCCGTGTTCGCGGCGGGCTCGACCAACCCCTACGGGGGATCGGTGACGCAGGGCGACTCGCTCTGGGCCTTCAAGCTCGGTGGCGAGTACACGACGGAGTCCGGAAGCCAGGAGGGGCCCGACACGGCGCCGCTGACCATCCGCCGGCCCGTGGGCGGCACTGCCGTCGAGGGCTCGACGGTGGGCAACACCGTGCTGCTGGCGCGGTCGAGCCGCACAGCCGACACGGCTGCCGCACGCGACAGCGTGTCGACGAACGGCATGCAGCCGACCCACCTGCGGGTCCCGGTCGGCACGACCGTGACCTTCCGCAACCCCGGGGCCGAGACGTTCCCGAACTTCCCCAACCAGAAGCCGCACTGCGCCACGCAGTTCTTCGAGGGCGAGTTCAACGCGAAGCTGCAGCCCGGAGAGACCTATCAGCACACGTTCGACCGTGCCGGTGAGTACTTCTTCAACGACTGCACCGACCCGCGCCCGACCGGCAAGATCGAGGTGTACCTCGTGCCGCAGGATCAGCCGGGTGCGCTGAAGTTCACGCCGGGCAAGCTGCAGCTCGGCTCGGAGACCGGGCTGTTCACCGGGGTCGAGGGCCAGGTCTCAGCGCACTTCGAGCTGCCGGCCGGCTACACGTACGACGGCGGTGCGGTGCTGATCGCCCCGCTGACGTCATCGCCGATCGAGGCGTCGGACGTCACGGCGAACAAGAACCGGATCATCGTCCGGTTCGACGCAGACGCGGTCGACCACAACGTGCCCACCGGGGAGGTGACATTGACCGTGAGGGCGAACGTCCTCAACGCCGCGGGGGTCCAGGAGCAGCTCTCGTCCACCGCGACGGTCACCGTCGTCAAGTAGCGGCTGACCCACCCCCGCCGACCCGGCACCCCGATCCGTCCCCGTCACCTACGACGGGGGCGGATCGGCGCGTGCGGCCGGTGTCCCATTCGGCGAAACTCTACTTTGCACGCCCCCGCCCGCAGACCAGAGTCGCAGGGGCGGCGATGCGCGCGCACGGCCCTGCATCAACAGAGAGGTTGGCAATGCACCCTGACACCCTGGCGGTGGCGCCATGACCGACAAGGACCCGGGGCCCGAACCCGAGGAGAGCGGCCCCACCGAGCCCGAGAAGGCTGCGGAAGCCGCGCACGAGCCCGGGGTGGGCGAGTCGATCTACCCGCACACGAACACCTACTACACGACACCGAAGCTCAACCAGGGCGTCCCGCCCGACCCGGTGTTCATCAGGGTGCTCTCGGGCATCGAGATCACGATCGGCGTCACCCTGTTCGCCTTCATCATCTTCGGCGTCATGTACCAGGTGCTCGGGCGGTACTTCCCCGCCGTCAGCTGGGTCGGCGCCGGTGAGCTCGCCCTGCTGTCGATGATCGCGCTGACCTTCATCACCACCGGCTACCTCGTCGGACGCAACGGCCACATCGTGCTCGAGATGTTCGACGAGATGCTCGCCGGGACCCGGCTCTTCGTCGCGCTGCGCGTCATCTCAGCGGTCATCATGGTCGTCACCAGCCTCGCCCTCGCCTACGAGGCCTGGGTGAAGATCGACATCGAATGGGGCCGGCTCAGTGCCGCGATGCACGTGCCGCTCGGCGTGCTGTACATCTTCGCGCTCGTCGGCTTCGTCTCCGCAGCGATCCACTCGTCGTTCAAGATCCCCTACGCGAACCGCCCCGAGCGCAAGCTCGACATCGGCGAGATGGAGGGCTGATCGTGGACCTCTGGCTCTACATCCTGCTGTTCGTCGTCTTCCTGCTGCTGCGCGTGCCGGTCGCCTTCGCGATGATCGCGTCGAGCATGCTCTACTTCTACAGCCAGGGACTGTCTGCCGGGTACGCGATCTCGTCGATCGTGAACGGCATCAACAGCTTCCCGCTGCTCGCCGTGCCGCTGTTCATCTTCGTCGGCACCGTCGCCAACAACCTCGGCATCGCGACGCGCCTGTATGACTTCGCGCGGGCACTCCTGCCGCGTCTGCCCGGCAACCTCGCCTATGTGAACCTGGGCACCGCGATCGGCTTCTCGTGGATCAGCGGCTCCGCTCTCGCCGACGCCGCCTCGACGAGCAAGGTGCAGATCCCCCAGATGCTCAAGGCCGGCTATCCGTACGGGTTCTCCGCAGGGCTCACGGCGTCGGGCTCGCTGATGAGCACCGTCATGCCGCCGAGCATCCCTGCCGTCCTCTTCGCCGCGACCGCGTCGATCTCCACGGGGGCGCTGTTCGCGGGCTCCATCATCCCTGCCATGCTCATGGCGGTCGGCCTGGCCGCCTACATCTTCTTCTGGGTGCGGCGGCACCCGGAAGTCGCCGTGGGCCGGCCGTTCGACGGGCGGATGCTGGGCAAGGCTGCCGCGCGCGTCATCGGGCCCGCACTGCTGCCGGTGATCATCCTCGGCGGCATCTTCAGCGGCTTCTTCACTGCGACCGAGAGCGCCGGCATCGCCGCGGTGTACATGCTGCTCCTCGGCGTGATCTACCGCACGTTGACGTGGCGGGTGTTCTGGAAGTCGGCGAAGGAGACGGTCGTCATCTCCGGCGGCATCCTCCTCATCCTCGGCGCGTCCAATCTCATGGGCCAGGTGCTGGCGCGCGAGCAGGTGTCGCGGGCGCTGGGCGAGTGGCTCACGGGACTCACCGACAACCCGATCGTGTTCCTGCTGATGCTCAACGTGCTGCTGATCCTGCTCGGCATCCCGCTCGAGGCGCCGCCGGTGATCCTCGTGCTCGTGCCGATCCTGATGCCGATCGTCGCCCAGTTCGGAATCGACCCGGTGCAGCTGGGTGTGCTGATGATCCTCAACCTCATGATCGGCTCGCTGACACCACCGGTGGGTGCGGTGCTCTTCGTCGTCGGGTCGATCACGCGCAGGCCTATGGGCGAGCTGTTCCGCGGTATCCTGCCGTTCCTGATCCCGCTGGGAACGGTCCTGCTGCTGCTGACGCTGTTCCCCGTGATCGTCACGTTCCTGCCGACGCTGCTCGGCCTGTAGAAGCCCGGCTCCCGATGCCCCCGCGACGACCACGCGGGGGCATCGGGGGGCCCCGCGGGACGGAAGGAGTCCTCCATGACGAGAAAGCTCTTCGTGCTGAACGGCCCGAACCTCAACATGCTCGGCGTCCGCGAGCCGGAGCTCTACGGCACCAAGACCCTCGACGAGGTACGCGCGGACTGCGAGCGCGTCGCCGATGAGCTCGGGTTCGAGCTCTTCTTCGCGCAGTCGAACGCCGAGCACGAGCTCATCGAGTGGGTGCACGAGGCCTTCCGCCAGCAGGCGACCGTCGTGATCAATCCGGCGGGGCTCAGCTTCGGCTCGGTGTCGCTGCTCGACGCGCTGCACATGCTCTCCACCCCCGTCGTCGAAGTGCACATCACGAACATCCACGCCCGCGACGCCGACCATCGTCACTCGATCACGTCGAAGGTCGCGCGAACGGTGATCGCCGGTGCGGGCGTGTACGGCTACGAGCTGGCGATCCGGGCCGCCGACCGGCTGACCGGCTGAACTTTCCGGCGTCAGGCGCGCGTGCCGCCCGCGATCATGTCGGCAGCCACGACGCCGAATACGAGAGCCTTCGTGAGCGCCGTCCCCGTCATGTACGACGCGCCGTGGAATCCGCCGACGACCTCGCCGGCGGCGTAGAGGCCCTCGATCCGGCTGCCGTCGACCCGCGCCACCGAGGCGTCGGGCGCGACGCGGAGACCTCCGTACGTCGAGGTCATGGCCGTCACGGCGGGGTACGCGTAGAAGGGCGCTCGGGCGACCGGCAGCAGCGCTCCGACGCCGTTCACGAGGCCGGTCCGGCCGAAGGCATCCGCAACCCGGCCGGCCACGGTCTCGTTGTACTGATCGACGGTGCCTTCGAGCGCGCCGGTCGGCAGCCCGAGCCGGCGTCCGAGCTGGGTGAGCGTCGGTGCGCCGACGAGATGGCCGAGCTCTTCGATCCGCTCCATGTCCGACAGGGGCACGCCCGGCTTCGACAGGGCACGCACCCGGGAGTCGAAGATCTGGAACGCCATCCGGCCGGGCTGGCTCAGCACCGCGGAGCCGAGCACTTTGTACGACTCGGACTCGTCGGTGAAGCGTGCGCCGAGCGCGTTCACGAGGATCGCACCGAGGTAGTTCGCGGTCAGGAGTTCGTGCTCGTCGTCGGTCGCCTCGGCGTGCTGGCCGTAGGTTCCTGCGACGTGGCCGACGTCGGCGAGGCCGGCGCCCAGCATCCATGCCATGCGAAGCCCGTCGCCGGTACTGCCCACGCCGCCGTACGGCATGGCAGGCGCCTGATCGGGCACGAACAGGTCGAGCAGCTCGCGCGAGCGCGAGAATCCACCGGTGGTGAGGACGATGCCCGCATCCGCGGCGAGCACCTCCTCTCCCGACCGGATGCCGGTCACCCGCCTGTCCTCCGTGATCAGCGCGTCGGCCGGCCGGCCGAGGACGATCGACGCCCCCGCGGCGACGGCTTCGCGCTCGAGCGACGCGAGCAGGCCGCGGATGCGGATCAGGTGCGCGCGTGCGATCGTCATGCCGGCGCTGACCTTGAGTTCGTCCGTCCACGCGTCCGCCCGGTCGATCGCCTCCACCGCGTGCGCCTGATGGGCGACGAGCGCGCGCAGCAGAGACAGGTCGGCGAAGCCGCCGCCGGTCTCCAGCATGTCTGCCAGGAAGACGTCGTCGGAGTCCTCGACGGCAGCTCGCCGCTGGACCGGCGTGCCCGACAGCGCGAACCATCCGCCGCTCATCGCGGAGCTGCCCCCGAGCCGGTCCCGCTTCTCGACGAGCGCGACGTGCAGTCCGGCCGCGGCCAGGCGGTGCGTCGCCGCCAGACCGGCGAGGCCTCCTCCGACGACGATCGCGTCGAACCGGCGCCCGTGCGGTGCCGTCATCCGTCCGCCTCCGCCTCTGCCTGCGCATCGGCGCTGAAGCGTGCGACGTCCACGGTTCGACCGGTGCGCGCGGCGAGCGACGCCGCCTCGACCAGCGCGAGGGTGCGGGACGCGTCGTCCGCCGACACCAGGGGTGCGGCCGTGCCCCGTGCGACCTCGACGAAGTGGTCGAGCTGAGCGGGGAAGGATCCGCGCGGCGCGTAGGGAAGGTAGGTGCGCGAAAGCGGCGAGTGCCAGTCCGCCGGCACCGACGGTGCATAGGCGTACATCGCGAGGTTCGGCACCGACAGTGCCGCCCGTGTGCCGACGATGCGGTAGGCGACCTCGTCGGGCAGGAACGGGAAGGCGAGCGACTCCTCCGTGGCCTGGTCCCAGCCCCACGGCGAGACGCCGGCGTCCGAGGCGATCAGGCTTCCCAGGGCACCGCTCTCGAACCTGAGGCTCATCGAGACGGTGTCCTCGACGTCGAGCCCGCGGACGTTCGAACCCTGGATCGCCTGGATCTCGGCGACCTCCCCGCACAGGTGCCGGAGGAGGTCCAGATCGTGCACGGCGTTGATGAGGGTGACGCCCGCCCCCGGCTCGCTGTGCCACGGCGCCTCGGTGAAGTACTCGGGCTCCTTGCGCGCGGACCACATGCCGTTCACGGCGACGACCTGGCCGAGCTCACCGCCGCGGATCGCGGATCGCGCCCGGGCGATCGCCGGGTGATGTCGCCGGTGATGCCCGACGAGCAGTCGTCCGTACAGGCGTTCGACGGCCTCCACCAGCCGCCGTGACTGGGCGTACGAAGTGGCGACCGGCTTCTCGAGGAGCACCGCTACACCGGCCTGTAGGCATTCGACGGCGGTCTCGACATGCAGCGCGTTGGGGTTGGCGATGATGACCGCGTCGAGTTGCTCGGCATCCAGCATCTGTGCCGTCGACGGGTACGTGGGGCACTCGAACTCCGCCGGGTTCGCAGCAGGGTCGGCGACCGCCGTCAATACCGCCCCCCGCGCGGCGCGGATGAAGTCGATGTGCTGGCGCCCCATGAACCCGGCGCCGACCATGCCCATGCGAACCGGTGACGGTGCGGATCCGGTCACGGCGCCTCCCTGCATGGTGGTCGCGGCGAGAGTCGGCCACGAGCGTATGGCACGATGGGCCGACGTGGGCGGATCGTTCCATTCAGCGGTGAGGCCTCCCGCTGGGCGCTCCGACCTCATGTTCCATTCGCCGGGACATCGCTTTGCCGGCCGATCGAAGTCCGTAAGAGTCAGCACTGCCACCGGGCCGCACGTGACGGCGTGGTCGACGGGGAGCGCGCAGCGCGAGCAAGTCGACGGCACGTCACGCACCGGCTATCGAATGACACGTCAGAACCCGCACGACGACGTGCGCACACCAGAGGAGAGTCCCATGAGCACAGCCCGCTCGAAGCGCCGCGGCATTTTCGCCGCGACAGCGCTCGCAGCAACCGCTCTCGTCGCCGCCGGCTGCGCCGGCGGCGGCACACCCGAGGGCACGGACACGGAGCCCGCGGCGGAGAACGAACCCGTCACGCTCACGGTCGCGACGAGCCAGAACGAGGAGACGCCGAACTACTACTGCGGCGTCGAACTGCTCAAGGAACGGCTCGAAGAGGCAGACATCGGCTTCACCGTCGACCTGTACCCCGCGAGCCAGCTCGGCCCCGACGCCGACCGCTTCCCGCTGGTCCAGGCCGGAGACATCGACATCGACCTGCAAGGCGCATCGGCGCTGAGCTCGACGTTCGAGCCGATCGGCGTCGTCGACGCGACCTACGCCTTCGACGACGTCGACCACGCGTTCCAGTGGATCGACGAAGGCTCGGAGGACTTGTTCACGTCGTTCCACGAGTCGACGGGCGTCAACATCGTCGACGGCTGGTTCTTCGGCTCCCGCACCTTCACCACGAAGGACGTCGAGGTGACGAGCCCCGACGACCTCGACGGCGTGCCGATCCGCTTCCCGAACTCGCCGCAGTTCCTCGCGAACGCCGAGGCGCTGGGTGTCACCAGCCCGGTGTCGGTCGCCGTGGAGGAGGTCTACTCCGCGCTGCAGCAGGGCATCGCCGTCGGTCAGGAGAACCCGATCGTCGCGACGCGGTCGTCCAGCTACGACGAGATCCTCAACGTCGCGGTGCTGAACAACCACAACGTCGGCATCCACTGGATCCTCGTCAGCGACAAGACGTACGAGAAGATGAGCGACGAGCAGACCGCGCTGCTCGAGGAGACCATCCATGAGATCCGCCCCGAGAACGCCGCCTGCGTCGACGAGGCGACCGAGGAGATCCTCGACGAGTACCGCGCCAACGACGCGATGACGGTCATCGAGACGGAGGACATCGACATGGATGCCTTCATCAGCAAGTCGGAGGACTACTTCAAGGGGTACTTCACCGGCGAGAGCCTGGAGGCCTACGAGGCCATCCGCGAGATGGCCGGCTGACCACTGCGACAAGGAGGGGTGGGTGCGCACGCGCACCCACCCCTTCGCTTGCGCTGTGCGGCCTCGCTTGCGCTGTGCGGTCGTGCGGGCGCGGTCCGCGTTCAGTGGCCCCGCTCGGCAGTCAGCCGGCGGCTCAGGGTGACGGCCGCGGCGCGTACCGCGGCGGCGACCCGGTCGGGCTGCAGCGCGGCGGCGGGTCCGGCCACGCAGATCGCCGCGGTCGGCGCCTCACCCGGAACGAGGATCGGGCTCGCGACGGCGACGGTGCCCAGCGCGCACTCCTCGTGCTCGGTCGCCACGCCGCTGCGACGGACATCCGCGAGCTCGCGCACGAGCGCCGCCTGCTCGACGATCGTGTGCGGCGTCCGTCGCTCCCACCCGCCGGCCGCGAGGCGCGTCACCACCTCCGGAGGAGAGAACGCGAGGATGCACTTTCCGAGCGCCGTCGCGTGCGCAGGCTCACGTCCGCCGATCCGAGCCGGCGACGGCGCGGGAGAGGGGCCGGTGGACGGCTGCCGCAGCATGGCGATGAGGACGATGTCGGACCCGTCGAGCACCGCCAGTTGCACGGTCTGCGCCGTGACGTCCTCCAGCTCCCTCATCACCGGGAGCGCGAGCTGGCGGAGCATGCGCGGCTGCGGCACCGTCTGTCCGAGTTCGAAGAGACGAACGCCGAGATGGAGCAGCTCGCCGTCGCGATCGAGGAATCGCTGGGCCACGAGGTCGGCAGCGATCCGTGACACCGTCGATTTGGGGAGGTTCGCCCGCCGGGCCAGCTCCGAGACGCCGAGCCCGTGATCGTCGTCGCCGAAGGCGTCGAAGACCGCGGTCACGCGGTCCAGCACGCTGACCGAATCGGTCCAGTTCGCGGTGCGCATGGCCCTTACGCCGCCGCCAGCCGGCGGGTGACCGTGCTGCCGGCGGCGCGCACCAGCGGCGAGGCCCGCTCCGGATCCATCGCGCCACTCGGACCGGCGATGGAGATGGCTCCGATCACGACGCGGTCGCCGGAGAGCACGGGGCTCGCAACCGCGAGTATGCCGGGGTACGACGCCTCGATGTCGAGGGCCACCGCTGCATCGCGCACGTGGGCGAGCTCTTCCCGGAAGTGGTCGGCGTCGTCCTCGACGAGCGGCGCGCTGATCCGCTCGACCACGGCGGGATCGGCGCAGAACGCCAGGTAGGCCTTGCCGCTGGCGGTCGTCAGCGCCGGGGATCGCATTCCGGCCCGGGTCGGCAGCATGGGCAGGCGCCCGGCGACGGCGGCGATCGACACCATGTCGGTACCCTGCTGCACCCAGAGCCCGACGCGTTCGCCGGTGACGTCGCGCAGATTCCGCAGGACGGGGGCAGCGGCGGCCACCAGCCGGCGGGGCAGGCTGGCGCGAGCGCCGAGTTCGAAGAGGCGCAGTCCGAGTGCGACGCCCTCCTCGGTGCGCTCCAGGTACCGCTGCCCCGTCAGCTCGGTGACGAGCCGCGAGACGGTGGACTTGGGCAGGGCGGTCCGGGCGGCGATGTCAGTGATCGTGATCGATCCGTCGGACTCCTTCACGGCATCGAGGATGGAGAAGATCCGGTCGAGCACAGAGACAGGCGCGCGCCGTCCGGCGGGAGTCGTGTTCCATTCGGCGAGACTCATCATCGAGTGTCCTCTCCCAGCAGGTTGAATCGTCGTCGATCACCCTTCGGCTTTCGAACGTACTAGTTAGTACACAACCATGCAATGCTCTAGACAGAATCATGCGGACACCAGCGCCGGTGGCCGCAGGGAGGTGCCATGCGCACGTCGATCGCCACGGTCTGCCTGAGCGGAACGCTCGATGAGAAACTCGTCGCCGCGAGCGCGGCCGGGTTCGAGGGAGTCGAGATCTTCGAGCCCGACCTCATCGCGTCGCCCCGCTCACCGGAAGCCATCCGCGATCGCGCCGCCGACCTCGGTCTGACACTCGATCTCTACCAGCCCTTCCGGGATTTCGAGGGGGTCGGGCCGGAGCTGCTCGACCAGAATCTGCGCCGCGCCGCGGCGAAGTTCGCCCTCATGAATCGCCTGGGCATCCAGACCATGCTGCTCTGCAGCAACGTCGCCACCGCGCGCAGCGGCGACGAGCAGCTGGCCGCGACTCAGCTGCGGCAGCTCGGCGGCGTCGCCGAGCAGTTCGGCGTGCGAGTCGCGTATGAGGCGCTTGCCTGGGGCCGGTTCGTGGACAGCTACGAAGCTGCCGCACGCATCGTCCGGCTGGCCGATCATCCCCGCATCGGGCTCTGCCTCGACAGCTTCCACATCCTCTCGAAAGGCCACAACCCCGAGGCGATCGAGACCATCCCCGCCGACCGGATCTTCTTCGTCCAGATGGCGGATGCCCCGCTGCTCTCGCTGGATGTGCTCTCGTGGAGCCGGCACCACCGCCTCTTCCCCGGCGAGGGCGGCTTCGACCTCGGCACGTTCATGGCGCACCTGGTGCGCACGGGATACGACGGCCCGGTCTCGCTGGAGATCTTCAACGACACCTTCCGCCAGGCGGACCCGCTCGCCACCGCGATCGACGCGCGACGCTCGCTCCGGTGGCTCGAGCACGAGACGGCCGCAGCCCTGGGCGTTCGTGCCGGGGGCCGCGCCGCGCGCATGTCGACCGCGCTCCTCCCCCAGGTGGCGGCGCCCACCGACGTCAACTACGTGGAGCTGCGCACCGGAGAGGTGTCCGAGCTCCGACGGCTGCTGGCGCAACTCGGCTTCCGCTCGCATGGGCCGCACCGCACCAAGAGCGTCGAGCTGTGGTCCCACGGTGCCGCACGGGTCGTGCTGGGCGCTCCGGACTCGGAGCACCCCCAGCCGACCGTCGCGGGCATCGGCCTGTCGGTCGACGACCCCCCGCTCGCCCTGCGCCGGGCGACGGGCCTGTTCGCCCCGGAAGTGCCACGGGCCGAGCACGAGGGCGACGAGCGGCTCGTCGGGGTGAGCGCCCCTGACGGCTCGGAGGTGTTCTTCGGCGCCGGACAGGGAGCGGAGCCGAGGTGGGTGAGCGAGTTCGGCACCCCCGCGGAAGAGGACGCGGGCATGATCGAACGCGTCGACCACCTCAACCTCGCTCAGCCCTGGCAGCACTTCGATGCCGCGGTGCTGTTCTTCCATTCGGTGCTGGATCTCCACGCCGAGGCATCGGTCGAGGTGGCGGCCCCGGTGGGCCTGGTGCGGAGCCAGGTGCTCAGCAGCGCCGACGGCGTCGTGAGGATCGCCCTCAACCTCGTGCCCTCGGGCGCCCGTGACGACGCGATCCTGCCGCAGCACATCGCCTTCGCGACGACCGACGTGCTGGGATTGGCTCGCGCGGCCCGCGAGCGAGGCTTCCGGCCCCTCGACATCCCTTCGAACTACTACGACGACATCGAGGCGCGGTACCAGATCGAGCCTGAACTCCTGGAGGAGCTCCGGCAGTTGAACGTGATGTACGACCGAGACGAGTCCGGAGAGTTCCTGCACTTCTACACGCATCCGATCGGGACCGTCTTCCTCGAGGTCGTCGAGCGGCGGGGCGCTTACGCCGGCTACGGCGCGCTCAATGCCCCGGTGCGGCTCGCGGCGCAGTACCAGCACCGCCGCGCCCTCGAGGGAGTGCTGGCGTGACCCGGCCCGTCGCCGCCGAATCGACTTCCGAACGGCCCCGCGACCGGTACCTCGTCGGCCTGGTCGGCGAGGGGATCACCGCATCACTGACGCCGGCCATGCACGAAGCCGAGGCCCGCGCCCTCGGGCTGGACTACGAGTACCGCATCTTCGACCTCATCGAGCTCCGCCGTCCCGCGGCGGACGTCGGCGCGATCCTCGCCGACGCGCAGTCCGCGGGCTTCGCCGCGATGAACATCACGCATCCGTGCAAGCAACTCGTTCTCGACCTCGTCGACGAGCTGGACACGGATGCCGCGCAGCTGCGCGCCGTGAACCTCGTGGTGTTCGACGGCGGACGCCTGCGCGGCTACAACACGGATTGGATGGGCTACCGCGACGCCCTCGTGACGGGGCTGCCTGAGGCATCCTTCGAGCGGGTCGTCCAGATCGGATGCGGCGGCGCCGGCGCCGCGACCGCGTACGCGCTGCTGACGCAGGGGACGCGACGGCTCGACCTCTTCGACGCCGAGCCGCTGCGCGCCGCGGAGCTTGCCGCACGCATGCGCACCCACTTCCCGGAGCAGACCATCGCCACGCTGTCACCTGAAGAGCTCGCGCGCGCCATCGCCGGCGCGAGCGGCATCGTCCACGCGACGCCGATGGGAATGCTCCACCACCCGGGAGTCGCGTTCGAGCTGGATCTGCTCCAGCAGCAAGCGTGGGTCTCGGACGTCGTCTATCGCCCGCTCGAGACCCAGCTCATCCGGCAGGCCGCCCGGCGAGGGCACCCCGTGCTGGACGGCGGGTTGATGGCGGTCGGTCAGGCATGCGCTAGTCTCCAGATCATCACGGGCATCCGGCCTGATCGTGACAGGATGCAGCGGCACTTCCGTGAGCTCATCAGCGACGAGGAGCGCTCGGCCACGGGGAAGGGCGGTCGATGAGCGATCAGCGCAGCGAGGCGCGCGAGGGAGCTGCGACTGAGCGCGCCGTGCGCACGCAGGGCGACATCATCAAGGTCGCCACCGCCGAGTTCGCCGCCAACGGCTATGCCGGTGCCCGGGTCGACGAGATCGCCGCTCGCACGCGCACGACGAAGCGCATGATCTACTACTACTTCGGCTCGAAGGAGGGCCTCTACCTCGCGGTGCTGGAGCGGGTGTACGCGCAGATCCGACAGGTCGAGCGCGGCATCCATATCGGTGAACTGGCGCCCGATGCGGCGCTGCGCACCATCGCCGAGGCCACCTACGCGCACCACACGACGCACGAGGCGTTCATCCAGCTCGTCAGCATCGAGAACATCCACCGCGCCGAGCATCTGCGTCAGTCCGAGACGATCCTGCGCGAGAACGCCACCGCCATCACGCTCCTCGAGGACGTCATCAACCGGGGCGTCCGCGCCGGGATGTTCCGCGACGACGTCGACGCGGTGGACGTCCACATGATGATCAGCGCGTACGCCTGCTTCCACGTGGCCAACCGCCACACCTTCGCCGCCATCTTCGACCGCGACATGCTCGCTCCGGGGTTGCAGGACTCCCATCGTCGCCTGATCGGCGACATGGTGGTCGCCACGATGACCGATCGCAGCGCGGACTGACACGCCCGATGGCCGGAGTCAGTCCGAGGGGGCTCTGAGCGCCGCCAGGCGGCGTGCGAGCGTCAGCGCAGCCGCCCGCAGCGCCTGCACGACACGGTCCGCGTCGAGGTCGGCCTGGTGCCCCGATACCGACACGGCCCCCGCCAGCCGGCCCCCGGGCGCGAACACCGCGATCGCGGTGCACGAGACACCGGTGGCGAACTCCCCCGCCTCGACGGCGAGCCCACCGCCCCGGATGCCGGCGAGCTGACGCCGCAGCGCCGCCGGATCGGTGATCGTCTGCGCCGTCCACGCCGCCAGCCCCGCCGAGAGCACGTCGTCGATGCCCGAAGGCGAGTCGTGGGCGAGCACCGCCTTGCCCAGCGCCGTGGCGTGCAGGGGCAGCCTCCCGCCGGTGCGAACGGTCGACAGCCCTGCCGACCGGCCGCGCATGACCGCGATGCACACCACCTCGCCTCCGTCGCGGATGGCCAGATGCACGTTCTCGCCGGTCTGGTTGCGAAGGTCGGCCATGACCGGGAGCGCGGCGATCCTGAGCTCGCGGGGCTGCTCGGCGAGCTGTCCGAGCTCGAAGAGCCGCAGGCCCAGGTGGATCAGCTTTCCGTCGCGCTCGAGATACCGCTGGCGCACCAGGGTCGCGACCAGCCGCGAGACGGTCGACTTCGGAAGGCCTGCACGCAGTGCGAGCTCGGAGATGCCCATCCCCCGGTCGTCCCCGTCGAACGCCTCGAGGATGCAGGTCATGCGGTCGAGGACGCCGACCGCGTCACCGGGGACGGTGGACATGACTCACGGCGGACATGCCTCACGCCACCTGCAGTGCAAGCCGATGGGTGAGGGCGAGGGCGGCGTGTCGCACGAGGGGCGCGATCCGCTTCGGGTCCATGTCCGCCACGGGACCCGCGACCGAGATGGCCGCCAGGGGCAGGCGCTCCGGCGAGAGCACAGGACTGGCGACGCCGACGACCCCGGGGAAGGTCTCGCAGCGGTCGATGGCGACGGACTCCGTGCGCACGGCGTCGAGCTCTTTCTCGAGGGCGTGCCGCCGGCTCGCATCGAGCCCGGTGATCACGCTGCAGAGGACGCCCTCGTCGACGGTGAACGCGAGCACCGCCTTGCCCAGCGCGGTGGTCGCCGACGGCACGCGAACGCCCGCACGGGACGGCACCGGCCGCAGTCGCCCGCGGACGGAGATCACCGAGAGCATGTCGCGGCCCTCCTGGACCGCGACATTGAGATGCTCGCCGGTGGCGTTGTAGAGCTCGGCGAGCACCGGGAGCGCTGCCGCGGTGAGCCGGCGAGGCGTGCTGGCGCGAGAGCCCAGCTCGAAGAGCCGCAGGCCGATCGTGACGCCGTCGTCGGTGCGCATGAGATAGCGCCGCCGGACGAGGTCGCCGACCAGCCGTGAGACGGTCGACTTCGGGATGCCGGTGGCCAGCGCGAGCTGGGTGATCGTGGTCGAGCCGTGCGACTCGCGGACGGTGTCGAGGATGGCGAGGATCCGGTCGAGCACCGATACCGGCTCGCCTGTGAGAGCGGATCGCATGTGTGCAGTATCCGTCGGCACGGAAGGCGCGGCAAGCATGCACGGCCGGACGGAACCGATGGTTCCACCCAGTGGGACATCACGCTTTCCAGGCGTGTCGTGCGCTGACGAAACGGGGGCCCGGACGCGTCGTGACGACGTGCCCGGGCCCCCGGCTCGCAGATGGTGGACTCCCGTCCCCGCGGTCAGGTGGTGCAGAACGGCTTGACGCCCATGGCGCTCTCGATGCCCTCCATCACGTGCTGCTTGAAGAACTCGTCGCCGGCGAGGGGCGCATCGGTCCACGCCGCCACGTCGTGGCCGAGGGTCGTGAGCCACGACCTGCCGCCGTCGTAGTACTGGCACCAGCTCACCGGGTGGGATTCGCCGTGGCCGGCCGGCGTCGCCTCGCTCGTGGCCTTGTCGACCTCGAGCAGGACGTTGACGAAGCTCGGGTACGGAATGAGGTTGTACCACTCGTCCTTGAACGCCCACGTCTCAGGCAGGAACGACGTCGACACGTCGCGGTTGTTGATCGTCTCGACCGTGCCGTCGCGGTTCGGCCCGTGATTGTAGAAGTTGGCCCCGCCCAGCAGGCCCTCGTAGTACGGCCAGTGATACTCGGCACCGAAGGCGTTGTGAATTCCCACGAATCCACCTCCGCCGCGGATGTACTGCATCAGCGTCGTCTGCGCGGTGTCGTCGAGTGTGTCGCGGTTCGAGCCGAGGAACACGACCGCCTGGTAGTTGTTCAGTCGGCTGAAGCTCGCCAGGTCTTCGGTGTAGTCCACCGCGATCCCCCGGTCCGCCGCCCACGCGATCATCGCTTTCTGAGCGACGTTGTTGTCGTTCAGCGGCGGGTTGAGCCCAGGACCGAGCGCCGTGCCGAGATGGGCGTGACGCGGACCCGCGGTACGGCTCCACACGAAGATGCGCTTCTGCTCGCCCTCCGTCCAGCCGTTGCCCCACTCGTGGTAGCACTCCGGATCCGTGCCGCGGCACACGCCGTAGTCCTTGATCTCGTCGAGGTAGATCTGACTGGCGGTTGCCGGCTGGCCGCCGAGGCCCTTGCCGTTGTCCTTGTCGGCCCCGGCCGCCGTCCCGGCGAGGACGATCCCTGCGCCGAGCGCCGCAGCGGCGACGAGCGCGACCCCGGAGCGTAGTAGCGATCTCATGTGATCTCCTTCGATCATTCGAGGTGGTCCTCGGGGAATCGAAGCGCGATGGCCGCGCTCGGCCGATGACAGCCTCCGGCCCCGCCTGGGGAGCGGGGATCCCGGATCGACCCTCGGGTTGGTGCGAATGTAGGGGCCGGGCTGCGGCGGCGGCAACGCGCGTTCCACCCAGTAAGCCGGGCACCGGTTCCGCTGTGCGCCGGGTCGTCCATGCACAGGCGCCGCCGCGGGACAAGCCCCTCAGTGCGTGCCACTCGCCGGCGTATGTTTCCGGTGACGACTGAGCCGCTCCGAGCCTCCCGCACGGCTCGACGCGCTCGAGGGGCCTCGCCCGGGGCATCCCCACGCTACGTTGTGAAAGGTACCGCCGATGCCGCAGCCCGCGAAGGAGCAGAATGCGACGACCGCAGAGGGGGGCGACGCGGCACCTCCCGCCGAGGGCTCGCTGCGCATCTTCCTCGTCGGCGACGAGATCGAGCCGCTGACGGACGCCTCCCTGGAGGACGTACCGCCGATCGTCCGTCGCACGCGACGGAAGGACGACTTCATCTGGCTGCACCTCGTCGAGCCCGACGAAGACACCGTGCGACGCGCGAGGGACGTGCTCGGCATCCACCCCACTGCGGTCGCCGACGTCGTCTCGCGCCGTCAGCAGCCGAAGGTCCAGAAGTTCGACGAGCACCTCTTCGTGATGCTGTGGAACGTGCTGCACACGGCCGACGAGGCGCTGGTGCTCGGCGAGACGTTCCTCTACATCGGCGAAGGCTGGCTGCTCACGGTGCAACGCGGCAACGGGGGCGAACTGCCCGACTTGCCGCAACTGCTCGAGGATGCCCGCGAGGAAGCGCGTGCCGACACCCTGCCCGCGGCGCACCTCATCATGGCGCAGATCGTCGGCGGCTACGCGGATGCCGCGGCATCCGTCGAATCCGCCCTCGAGGAGCTCGAAGAGCAGGTCTTCAGCGAAAGCGAGCGCGAGGACCACCACCGGATCTACCGGATCCGCAAAGACATCGGACGGGTCGACCGCGCCGTCTCGAGCATCGCCGCGGCGCTGCATGAGAGCACGCGTCACCTCGAGACCCTCACTGTCGGCAACGAGCACATCCTGCCGTACCTGCACGACCTGCTCGACGACGCCGCCGGGACCGCGGCCCTCATCAACAACCAGAGCATCGCGCTGGACGCCATCCTCTCCAGCTATGAGAACAACGTCGCCGCCCGGCAGAACCAGGACATGCGCACGATCTCGGCCTTCGCGGCGCTCCTCGCGGTGCCGACGCTCATCGCGGGGCTCTACGGCATGAATTTCGAGAACATCCCGCTCGTCCAGTGGCAGTACGGATGGATCGTCATCGGCCTGACCATCATCACCATCGACCTCGTGATCTACGGGCTGTTCAAACGCCGTCGCTGGCTGTGACCCGTCGGGTCTAAGGTTCTCGCATGACGACGACTCCGCCCGGGTGGTACGACGACGGCCACGATGCGACGCGGTGGTGGGATGGCACCCGTTGGACCGAGCACGTCGCCGAGCCCGGCGCGACGGACGGGCAGGCGACCGCCACGGCACGCTCGGCTCCCACCGCCATCGCACCGGCGCCTCCCCCGGCACCGGCGAAGTCGAGACTGTGGATCGTGTGGGTCGTGCTCGGCGTCGTGGTGCTCGCCATCGTCATCCTGGCCGCCACACTTGTTCCGCGGCTGATCGCGGGTCTCGACGCCGCCGGACCGCTCGGGAGCGGGACGGCCACGGACCCCGACCAGCGGGCCGCGGTCGCCACCGTCGAGCTGTACGACGAGGCGTGGCAGGACGCCGACTGCGAGTCCTATGCCGCATCGACCACCGAGAGCTTCCGCACGCAGTCGGGACTCGCGGACTGCTCGGCGTTCGAGACCGAGGCGGAGACGTTCACGGACTCCGTCGAGGACTATGAGATCGATGTGACCGACGTGCGGCGGGACGGCGACGCGATCGTCGTGACGACCACAGAGACATACACGGCGCTCGTAGATGAAGATGGCGCGCCGCTCGACGAGCCGTCCGAGGACTCCATCGACTGGGTGTACACCGTCGTCGCCGACGGCGACGACTGGCTCATCGACGGCATGGAATAGCTGCCCCGCCCGCGCGCCCCGGGCCCTGCAAGGCCCGTGAGCCTGGGCCTGTGCATCGATTGGGCCGCGAGGGATGCCCTCGCCGTCGAGAGGGGCTATGCTCCGGCCATGGGGAGCTCTGGGGGCTCGTCTGACAGTGGCGTCCGCGCCGTCGGACGGGCGGCCGACAGTGTCGGCGAACACACGGCGGCACGTCGACGGCCATCCGCGCCCGAGCGGCATCGACGGCATCGCCGATGGATCGCTCCGGCGCTGCTGGCGGCTGTCCTCGGCGCCATCGCGGTCACGTCGTTTCCCACCACAGCTGCCGGCTCGACCGCGGCGCCCCGGGTGCATGCGGTGGCGGAGCCGTCGCCTTCGCCGTCGTCCACGGGCGGCAACGAGGCCGACGCGATGGCGGTCGTCGCAGCCTATGAGACGGCCTTCGCCGAGGAGGACTGCGACCTGTTCGTCGCGGTGACGACGACCGAGTTTCGCGCACGCATCGGCCTGCCGGACTGCGACGTCTTCGTGCAGTCCGCCGGCGGCCGCGCGCAGGTCCTGGAATCACTCGAGGTGACGCCGATATCCGCGGCCGGCACCGGCCGTGGCACGATCGCCGCTCTCGCGCACATGGAGGCCCGAAGCTACATCGACGAGAACGGTGAGCCGGTGACCACCCCGGTGTCCGTCGAAGTCGACTACCGGTATCACCTCGTCCGCGCCGATGGTGCGTGGAAGCTCGAGAGCGTGCATGATGTCACCGGCGGCCGCACCGAGGGGCAGCTGACCGCGGGCGAGGACCAGGCGGTCGCCGAGACGATGGCCGACTGGCGCGCCGCCTACTCCGCCGGAGACTGCGCCGCACTGGAGGCGTCGACGACAGCGGGCTTCCGCGAGCTCATGGCGTGGCCGGACTGCGCGAGCTTCCAGCAGCACATCAGCGATCAGAACGCGTACTGCCCGATGGACGTGCACCCCGAAGACATGCGGTTCCGCACCCTCGTCGACGCGCACGTCGGCGAGATCATCGTCGACGTCGTCGAGGTGTGCACGCTCGACGTCGACGAATTCGGCGAGCCGATCGACCCGCCGTACGAGACCGGCGCGCCGTACCGCTATCACCTGGTCGAGGTGGACGGAGCGTGGAAGATCGCCGAAGGAGAGAACGGGGCGGCGGCCGAGGACGAACCGGCGAACACGAATGAACGCGCGGCGATCGAGGCCATGCGCGCGTACAACGACGCCTGGCTGGAGGGCGACTGCGACGCCTACCTGGCGACGACCACCGCCTCGTTCCGCAGCGCGATGGACGCGAGCGGGTGTGCAGCGTTCGGACCGGCATCCCGGTCCTACAGCGCGGCCGTCGCCGACTTCGCCTTCACACCCACCGACATCGAGCGACGCTCGGCCGAGACCTTCGAGATCAAGTCGCACGAGACATACGACTCGCTCACAGATGCCGACGGTGCGCCGGTGGATCAACCTTTCCTCGTCGACGAGTACTGGGTGTACACCCTGGTCCTCGTCGACGGGACCTGGGTGATCACCGACATCGTCATCCTGCTTTGAGGTCGGCCGTCGAGGCAGACTCCGGCGCTCCGAGCATCGAGCCGAACCGCACGGCAAGTCCGTGTCAAGCCCCTCCGCGGCGGATCCGACGCGCGCCTAATGTCGCTGGATCAGCGGAAGGAGAAGGACATGACCGTTGCCAGGGACATCATGACCCCCGACGCCCGGTGCGTGGGAGAGAACGAGACGCTCGTGGACGCCGCGCGCCTGATGGCTTCGTTGGATGTGGGGGCACTGCCGATCTGCGGTGAGGACAAGCGGCTGAAGGGCATGCTCACCGATCGCGACATCGTCGTGAAATGCATCGCGCAGGGCGGCGACCCCTCGAGCACCACCGCCGGCTCGCTCGGCCAGGGCAAGCCTGTCACGATCGGCGCCGACGACGACATCCAGGAGGCCCTCGAGGCGATGAAGCGGCACCAGGTCCGCCGGCTGCCCGTGATCGACGGCCACGATCTCGTCGGAATCATCAGTCAGGCCGACATCGCGCTCGCTCTCGCGCCGGTGGAGACGGGCGAAACGGTCGCCGAGATCTCGGAGTGACGCGGCGGCGTCAGACGATGCCGTCGTAGCCCTGTGTGTGACCGACCTCGTCGTGCGACATCGGCGTGTCGCCACTCGGGACGATGCGGTGTGCCCGCGCGACGAGGGCCTGGACGGCGCCGTGATCGACGAGCTCGTCGGTGACATCCGACCGAGTCTCGGCGTTCACGTGCGTCTGCCAGCCGATGGTCAGGAGCGCCTGCTCGACGCCCCCGTGCGGCGCACGGTAGGGGATCTCCACGACGTCCACCCGCTGTTCGTTCGACAGCGCGACCCCGAGGCGGACGACGGCATCGGCGATCCGGTCGCCGGTCAGATATGCGCCCGTCCCGTTCGTCAGCAGTTTCATGGGTTCACCCGGCCTTTCTGGAGAACGCCAGGGTCTGGGGCGCGCGCGGCCAGTATACGCTCCGGGTCTCGACGTGTCAGCCGGGGCGATTGTCGTCGACCGGCTCGCCGATGCGCAGCTCGCGGTTGACCAGCCGGGCCGCGACGGCGCTCAACGGAAGCTGGTGGCGACGCGCGTACGCGCGGATGGTCTGGAAGGCATCGTCGATGGGAACGCCGTTCGTGAAGGCGACGACGCCCTTCGCCTGTTCGATGGTGATCCGCGACTGCAGCGCCTGCTGCAGCTGCCGCGCGAGCACCTCCGACTCCCGCAGGGTGCGCTCGTGCAGGATGCCGATCGTCGCGACATCCGCGAAGGCCCGCGCCGCGGTCACGTCGAACTCCTCAGGCGGCCCCTCCTTCTCGCGGAAGAGGTTGAGTGCGCCGATCGTCGTGTCGCGGAGGCGCAGCGGCACGGCGTCGGTCGCGCCGAACCCGTGCGCGGTCGCGCTGTCTCGGAAGGCGCCCCACTCCTCGGGGACAGACGCGATGGAGGCCACCGACACGAAGGTCCCCCGGCGGTAGCACTCGATGCAGGGACCGGCCTGCGCGCCCAACTGCATCAGCTCGACCAGGCGGCTGGCCTCACTGGTCGAGGCGACGACCTGCAGCTCGCCGTCGTCGTCGGCGAGGAGGATGCCGGCGGCAGAGATCCCGAGCACGTCATGACACGCGTCGACCAGCGACTGCAGGAGGTCGACCACGTCGTAGTCGTCCACCATGGTGTCCGCCAGCATGGCGAAGGTCTGGAGGAGGTGACTGTCGCGCGAGGTCTTCGTCATGACTCGACCTCGATCCTGTCGTCCTGCCGAGTGAATCGGAGTCTTCCCGCCACGACGTCCTCCGCGACATCCGCCATGGTCCTCCCCGTCGCGAAGGCCTGACCCTGGATGACGAGCCGGGCGTCCTCGGGCGACAGTTCGAGCTGGGCGAGCACGATCCCCGTGGCCTGATACACAACGCGCCGCGAGAGCGGCTGCTGCAGGCTCTCTTCGCGGATGTGCTCTTCGAGCCCCAGCCGCAGCACGTGCCGGCTGATCACGAACGCCATCGCCGAGGCCTGGTGCTCGTGGTCGGGGTTGAGAGCGGTGGGCTCTCGCGAGTACAGGTCGATCGCGCCGACGCGCAGCGCGCCGACGACCAGCGGGAACGCGAACAGCGAGCTGACCTCCTCGCCTTCGAGAGCGCCGACGAAGGCCGGCCACCGCCGGCGGCCCGCGACGCGGAGGGATGCCTCCGCCACCGGACGCGCGCTGCGCAGGGCGTCCCAGCACGGGCCCTCACCGAGGTCGAACTGCAGCTCGTCGAGGCGCGCCGCCCGGTCGTCGGAGGCCGACAGCGTCTCGCTTCCGAAGACGTCACCGAGAGTCGATACGGCAGCCCCGGTGATCGGCAGGAACTCGACGAAAGCGCTGCTGAACTCCTCCGGTCGACCGCCGGACTGCTCGAGGTGCGCCAGCGCGACGGCGAAGCTGCTGCTCATCATTCTCCCTTCCCCACGCTACCGGCGCGAGGCCCGCCTGCCCAGCGCCCAGCGTGAGGGGGCGCGATGAAGCATCGATCGGGTGCATTCTGGCTTCAAGCGCATGCAGGCCGGGAGGAGACTCGCACTCCGGCTCGTGGCTCTGATGCCGGCATCCGGAGGTCTCATGGGCAAGTTCATCTACGAGGGCGCGGTCAAGGTCGACTTCGACGACCGCGTCTTGGCGCACCTCATGGTGGTCATCAGCGCGAAGCTGCGTCGCGGCGAGTCCTTCTCGTTCAGCTGGAAGGACGACCCCAGCATCGGCAACGGGCGCACCACGGTGTGGGTCCACTCGCATGCCTCGCTGGTCTACAAGTTCTACGGCAGCCGGCAGCCGCCGATCAACCGGGCCTGGGTGGAGGCACTCATCTACACTGCCAACTCGGTCACGGGACTGCACATCGTGCCCGAACCGCCGGAGCACACCGAGGAGACGCACCCTCACCACGAGCTCTGATGCGGTCGAGGACTCCACAGTGCGCGGCCGCCCTGTGACCGGGCTGACTGCGAGAGGAGTGATGATGGCGTGGGCGACACGCGCCCCGAAGACACGGAAACGGCGACCAGGCGTTAGCACGCGTGCCGACGGGGTGCAATGGCGTGGGCGAGTCCTCCCGCGCCCGGCACGCTGGAGGGCATGGTGTTCCTCGGATATCACGCATCCCATGAGCAGCTGCCGCCCTCGCGACTGCTCGCCGCCGTGCAAGAGGCGGAGCGGGCCGGGTTCGACGGGGCGATGTGCTCCGATCACCTCGCGCCGTGGGGCTTGGCGCAGGGCGAGTCCGGCTACGCCTGGAGCTGGCTGGGCGCGGCCCTCGCCACGACGTCGTTCCCGATGGGCATGGTGTCTGCCCCCGGGCAGCGGTACCACCCGGTCATCGCCGCCCAGGCACTGGCGACCCTCGCCGAGATGTTCGACGGGCGCTTCTGGTGCGCGCTCGGGTCGGGCGAGGCCCTCAACGAGCACGTGACGGGGGACGACTGGCCCGAGAAGCCCGAGCGGCAGGACCGCCTGGTGCAGGCGGCCGACGTCATGCGCCGGCTCATCGCGGGTGAGCGGGTGACGCACGACGGCGCGTTCCAGGTGCACGACGCCCGCGTATGGTCCCGCCCCCAGAACCCGGCGCCGCTGCGCGCGGCCGCCGCCTCGGCAGAGACGGCCGCGTGGGCCGCGTCGTGGGCCGACGGCGTCGTCACGGTCGGTCACGACCCCGAAACCGTGGGGCGGATCCTGACTGCATACCGGGATGCCGGGGGCACGGGCCCGTGCGCCGTGCAGGTGCACGTGAGCCTCGCCGACACCCACTCCGAAGCGCTGCGGACGGCGGCCGACCAATGGCGCCAGGCGACGGTCGACCCCGCTCTGATGTGGGAGCTCATGCAGCCGGAGGACTTCGACCGGCTCGCCGACCCCGACGACACCGAAGCGCTCGAGCGCGGCATCCTCATCTCCGCAGAGGAGCGGGATGTCGCCGAACGCCTCGGCGCGCTGGTCGGCGCCGGCGCCGACGAGCTCTTCCTCCACCCCGTCGGAAAGGACCAGGGCCCCTTCCTGGAGCGTGCACGAGATGGGCTCCTGGACGCGATCAGGGAGCACGCGTAGAGCGAGCAGGTGGAATCAGGAAGGAGAGCGCGATGGATGAATTCACTCCGGAGGAGGCTGGCCCTCGCCGCGGCGAAGCCGTGGTGTTCTGGTCGTGGATCACTGTCCTCGCCGTCGGCCTCGCCTACATGTTCACGATTCCCCTGATCGGACGGTGAGCCATGCGACAGCTTCGCGACAACGCGCTCAGCCTCCTGTTCGGTGTTCTCTTCGTGCTCGCGCTCGTGGGGCAATCCGTTGCCGGCTGGTTCGAGAGCAACGAGCGGCTGGCGCAGCACGGGATGCCGGCCGAGGCATTCGGCTCCTTCGTGACGTCGTCCGAGTTCGTCGTCGATGTCGCCGAGAACTGGCAGTCGGAGTTCCTTCAGTTCTTCCTGTTCATCGCCGCCACGATCTGGTTCGTGCAGCGCGGCTCACCCGAGTCGAAGAAGCCCGGCGACGAGGGTCCCGGCAGCGACAAGGAGCAGATGGTCGGCGAGCACGCACGACCGGATTCGCCGTCCTGGGCCCGGGCCCGCGGCATCCGGCAGACGCTCTTCTCGAACTCGCTGCTGCTGGTGATGGGAACGGTGTTCGTGCTGTCGTGGCTCGCGCAGTCCCTGGCGGGCAACGTCGTCATGAACTCCGAGAGCGCCGAACACGGGCAGCCTCCCATTGCGTGGGTGGAATACCTCGGCACGCCTGACTTCTGGAACCGGACCCTGCAGAACTGGCAGTCCGAGTTCCTGGCGGTCGGCGCCATGATCGCGCTGTCGATCTTCCTGCGTCAGCGCGGCTCGGGTGAGTCGAAGCCGGTTGGCCTTCCGCACTACGCCACCGCGACGGAGAGCGAGTAGCCGAGGGCCTGTGGCGGTGAGCCCGGAGGCGCAGCCCGCGACGATCAGCGTGGAGCGCGCACGCGCAGCGCCCGGAAGTAGCGCCGTCGCGCCACGTGCTGCGCGATCAGCAGCGCGGGGTAGGCGGTCCGCCACCCCCATTGCGAACCGGGGCGGGTGAGGGAACGGATCGTCAGGATCACCGCCTCGCCGTCGCGGTGGACGATGAACGCCTCCTCACCGCTCACGGGGTGGCCCGGCAGCGTCCGGTAGGCGAATCCGACGCGCTCGCCGGTCTCCACCACCTCGACGACCTCGACGGGCTCTCGGACCGACAGGCCGAACGGGTGCGCCATGATCACGGGCCGGTCCCCCGCGGCGGCCCGCTCGCCCGGCGTCACCGTGAAGCCGCTGCGGGTCTTGACCCCCCACTGCATCACCTCGCGGATCGCCCAGCGCCAGACATCGTCACCTCGGCCCAGCTCCGCCGACTTCTCCCAGCGACGGAACCCGGCGCTCTGTGCACGCCACTGCCGATCTGCGGGCCGGGTCAGCGACATCCCTGAGTCTGGGAGCATTCACCGATGATCTCACCGTGCCGCATCAGACCGTGAGCCCATCGGCTGAGTCCGGCGAACCGTATCCTTCGGAAGCGGGGCGGCCGGCGCTGAACCGGTCCAGAGTGGTGGAGGTACTCTCGTCGGCGGGCGACTCCGCCGTGCGGAAGCGGCCGCCCCTGCGGTGAGGAGCAAACGTGCACGACGACCGGTCGCATGTGGAGGCACGTCTGCGAAGGTTCATCCGCGAGCGGCTCGAGCCCGCGGTATACCCGGAGTTCCGCCCGCTGCGTGTGGAGCATTGGTCGGTCCCCGACGAGCCCGTGCCGTTCTCGGAGGCCGTGGACCGCGACTACGACCCGACCCCGGCGGGTTGGACGTGGGGACGCGCCTGGAGCTCCACCTGGTTCCGGCTCTCGGGCCGGCTGCCGGAGGGGTGGAGCAGGCGGCACACCGAGATCGTCTGCGACCTCGGCTTCACGGCCGATCACCCGGGCTTCCAGGTCGAGGGCCTGGCGTATCGCCCGGACGGCAGCATCCTCAAAGCGGTCTCGCCCCGCAGCCACCACCTGCAACTCGACAGCGACACCATCACCGACGCCGACGCGAACGCGGCGGATGAGGTCACGGTCTACATCGAGGCCGCCGCCAACCCCGACATCGCGGGCGAATGGACGTTCGCGACCACACCCCTCGGCGACAAGCTGACCTCGGGCGAGGGCGCGCTGTACAGCCTCGGCGCCATCGGCTTCGTCAGGCGAGACGAGACGGCGTGGGAGCTGCTGCAGGACATCCAGGTGCTCAGCGGCCTGTTGGGCGAGCTGCCGCAGGACTCCCCGCGGCACCACACCATCGTGCGAGGGCTCGAGCGGATGCTCGACACGCTCGATCCCGACGACATCGCCGGCACCGCGACGCGCGCACGCGAGGTCATCGCACCGCTGCTCGCCTCCCCCGCCCACGCCTCCAGCCATCGCCTCGTGGCGGTCGGCCACGCGCACATCGACTCGGCGTGGCTATGGCCGGCGCGCGAGACGATCCGCAAGGTCGCGCGGACCTTCGCCAACGCGCTGGACCTCATGCAGCGGCATCCGGAGTTCGTCTTCGCCGCCTCGTCCGCGCAGCAGTACGCGTGGCTCGAGCAGCACTACCCCGACCTGTTCGAGCGGGTGCGCGAGCAGGTGCGTGCCGGCAGGTTCGTGCCCGTCGGGGGCATGTGGGTCGAGTCCGACACCAACATGCCCGGCGGTGAGTCGATGATCCGTCAGTTCCTCCACGGCAAGCGGTTCTTCCGGGAGCGGTTCGGGATCGAGACCGAAGAGGTCTGGCTTCCCGACTCGTTCGGATACTCCGCAGCACTGCCGCAGATCCTGCGCGGCACGGGCAGTCGCTGGTTCCTGACGCAGAAGCTCTCGTGGAGTCAGGTCAATCGGCTCCCCCACCACACGTTCTGGTGGGAGGGGATCGACGGCACGCGGGTGTTCACGCACCTTCCCCCGGCCGACAGCTACAGCTCCGAACTGACCCCGGCCGAGCTGCTGTACGCCGAGCGGAACTTCAAAGACGCCGGCGCCGCGACGACGTCGCTGGTGCCGTTCGGATTCGGCGACGGGGGCGGCGGACCCACCCGCGAAATGCTGGCCGCGGCCGCGAGGTCGCGCAACCTGGAGGGACTCCCCCGCGTCGAGATCGGCACGCCGAGCCGCTTCTTCACGGATGCCGAGGCCGGCTATCCCGACGCACCGGTGTGGGCGGGCGAGATGTACCTCGAGCTGCACCGGGGCACCTACACCTCGCAACTGCGCACCAAGCAGGGCAACCGGCGCAGCGAGCAGCTCCTCCACGAAGCGGAGCTGTGGTCGGCGACTGCGGCGATCCGCACGGGACAGCCGTACCCCTACGACGAACTGCGGCGCGCGTGGGAGACCGTGCTGCTGCTGCAGTTCCACGACATCCTCCCCGGCAGCTCGATCACGTGGGTCCACCGCGAGGCCGAACGCGACCACGCGCGGGTCCGCGACGAGCTCACGACCATCGTCGGCCGAAGCCTGGCGGCGCTGGTCGGCACGGGATCGACAGCGCTTCTCGCCAACCCGATGCCCGTGGCCGGCGGCGGGATCGAGGCGTTCGCCATCGGAGCGCCCGGCGAGGCCGCAGCCGCAGCGACGTGGGAGCGCCGGCCGGACGGCGGCCTGGTTGTCGACAACTGCATGCTCAGAGCGGTGATCGATGAGCGCGGCCTGGTCGTATCACTCGTCGACGAGGTGTCGGGCCGCGAGGCGGTGGCCCCCGGCGGCGCCGCGAACCGGCTGGTGCTGCACCGCGACACACCGAACGAGTGGGATGCCTGGGACATCGACGACCACTATCGACGCAACGCCACTCCGCTCGATGTCGGCATCCCTGACGCGCTGGAAGTGATCACCGGTGACGACGGTGCGGTGACGGTCGTCGTCACCCGCTCCTTCGGATCGTCGCGTGTCACACAGCGGCTCAGCCTCGCACCCGGCGCTCCCGCGCTGGACATCGAGCTCGTCATCGACTGGCACGAGAGCCAGAAGCTGCTGAAGCTGTTCGCCGACATCGACGTGCACGCCGACGTCACGGCCGCTGAGACGCAGTTCGGCCACGTCCACCGCGTCACGCACGAGAACACGTCGTGGGAGGCGGCCCGGTTCGAGTTCTGCGCGCACCGATGGGTGCACGTCGGCGAACCCGGCTACGGCGTGGCGGTGGCCAACGACTCCACCTACGGCCACGACGCCCGCCGGACGGCGCGCGCCGGGGGCGGACGCTCGACCACGCTCGGCATGTCGCTCATCCGTGCACCCCGCTATCCCGACCCGGTGGCCGACCAGGGCACGCACACCGTTCGTGTCTCTGTGCGGCCGAATGCCGGCATCCGTGATGCCGTTGCCGAGGGATACCGACTCAACCGGCCCCCGCGGCGCGTGACCGGCGACCACCCGGCCGCCGCGCTGTTCGCCATCCGCAGCGAGACCGTCGTCGCCGAGACGGTCAAGCTGGCCGACGACCAGTCCGGCGATGTCATCCTCCGGCTCTACGAGTCCGCGGGCGGGCGCGGATCCGTCTCGGTGACGGCGCAGTTCCACGCCACGAGCTGCGAACGGACCGATCTGCTCGAGCGCCCGACGGGCGAACAGTGGGATGCGGCATCCGTGACGCTCGAGCTCCGGCCGTTCGAGATCGTCACCCTGCGCTACCGGCGCCCGGCCACGCACGAGGAGCCGCTCCAGCCGCGCGGTGAGCCCCTCACTCCGCTCGACCGATAATCCGCGTGTCATTCCGCTGGGAGGCTCTCGCTCTGCCGGGTGAGGAAGGCGAGCTCGGCCGTGTTCTGCGTCAGGGCGATCGCCGCGGTGTAGGCCTCACGGGCGTCGGCCGCCCGACCCAGTCGGCGCAGCAGCTGTGCGCGCGCCGCGTGATACGCGTGGTAGCCCTGCAGTGCGGGCGCGAGCCAGTCCATGAGCGCCAGCCCGGGGGCCGGGCCATCGCGCTCGCCGACTGCGACCGCCCGGTTGAGGCGCACGATGGGCGAGCCGTCGAGCCGCACGAGGTGGTCGTAGAGCGCGACCACCTGCGCCCAGTCCGTCGCGTCGCCGTCGGTGTGCACCGCGTTGATCGCCGCGAGCAGCTGGTAGCGGCCAGGCGGCACGCCCGAAGCCAACCGCTCACGGACCAGGGTGTGCCCCTCGGCGATCAGCTCGGCATCCCACTGTCCGCGGTCCTGTTCAGCCAACGGAACCAGTTCGCCCGCCGACGACACCCGTGCCGAGCGGCGCGCATCGGTGAGCAGCATGAGCGCGAGCATGCCGGTCACCTCGCCATCGTCGGGCAGCAGGTGGTGCAGCAGCCGTGCCAGACGGATCGCCTCGCCGGTGAGCTCCTCGCGCACCGGCTCGCTGTCCGAGCCGGACGCCAGATACCCCTCGTTGTAGATCAGGAACAGCACCGCCAGCACGCCCGCGACCCGGCCGGGAAGATCCTCGGCCCCCGGCACCCGATAAGGGACTCGGGCCGCGGTGATCTTGGCTTTCGCTCGCGTGATGCGGGCGCCCATCGTCGTGTCCTGCACCAGGAACGCCCGCGCGATCTCGGGAACGCTCAGCCCGCCCACCATACGCAGCGTGAGCGCCACCCGCGCGTCCATCGCCAGTGCCGGATGGCAGCAGATGAAGATCAGCCGCAGCCGATCGTCGTCGATCGCACCGAGCGGCTCGGGCTCCGCGTCGTACACGAGCTGCGCCTCCCTGTGCCTCTCATCGCGGCTGCTCTCGCGCCGGAGCCGGTCGATCGCCTTGCGGGTTGCCGTGGTGGTGAGCCATCCTCCGGGGTTGGGCGGTGCCCCCTCCGCCGGCCAGCGCTCTGCGGCGGTGGCGAACGCCTCCGCCGCCGCCTCCTCGGCGGTGTCGAGGTTGCCGAATCGTTTGGCGAGCGTCGCCACCACCCGCGCCCATTCGTCTCGATGGGCGCGGGTGAGGGCATCCTGCGCGTCGGTCACCCGCCGAGGAGGGGACGCACCTCGAGCCGACGGTTGCAGGCCCTCGAGCCCTCGCTCATCAACTTCAGCGCGACGTCCAGGTCGGGGGCGTCGATGATCCAGAAGCCGGCGGCCCATTCCTTCGCCTCGACGAATGGACCGTCGGTGAACAGCGGCTCGTCGCCGCGCCCGTCGATGATGGTGGAGACGGCCGGGTCGGCCAGCCCGGCGGCGAACACCCAGTGGCCGCCCGCACGGAGCTTGTCGTTGAAGGCGTCGATCGCGACGGCCTCTTCGGCCGTTCCCGAGTTGCTGCGGCTGTCGATGACGTTGACGAGATACTGCATGGTCGTATCCTTCCTCGCCTGCGAGACGCGGGGTACCCTACTCGGCGCTGCGACGCTTCGGCCCGACACCCGCGGGGATCTCGCCGTGCAGCCGCGGGGCATAGACGAGCTTCTGCATGCGGCCGTCCAGCACGGTCGACTCGATGAGGTCGAGGTCGAGTTCCGCCCCGCCGTGGAGGAGGGCAGCTCCGCCTGCTCGACCGGTGACGGCGGGGAAGATGACGACTTCGAGTCGGTCGACCAGTCCGGCGGCGAGAAGCGCACGGTTCAGGGAGATGCTGCCGTGCGAGCGCATCGGCACATCCGTGGTGCGCTTGAGGCGCTCGATGGCCGTGACGGCGTCCTCGTGGAGCACGGTCGAGTTCTGCCACCCGAGCGGCTCCTCGAGCGTGCGCGAGAAAACGATCTTCGGCAGCTCGGTCAGCCGGTCGTAGTAGGGCTCGTCGTACTCCTTCACGAATGTCCGGAACTCCCGGAACGTCGTCGCCCCGAAGACGAGCACCTGGTCCTGCGCGTACGTACGGACGAGGTCGTCGATGAGCTCGGGGCCTTCCTTGCCCCAGTACCCGGGCCAGCCCTCGGCCATGCCGTAGCCGTCGAGCGTGCAGAAGAAGCCGATGGTGAAGGTGGTGCTCATGATCCTGGGGCCTTTCGTGTCGCGGAGCGGTGCGTGCGGCGAGGTCGCGATCACCGCGAGCGTCCGGTGCTCGCTGATCCTCGCCCTCACTACCTCTACGGACGGGACGAGCCGGATTCGACAGGTCCGTCGAAATCTGCGCAGATCGTGTCGATGACCAGCGGCCGCGACGTCACGCGCCGTCGAGCTGGTCGGACACACGGTCATCCGGACGGGGGCTGCGGAGGGATCTGGCACTTCTTCCCAATCCGCTCTCACGCGCAATTGTCGATCCGCACTATGTTTCACTGAGTGGCACGTGTATTTTACTCTTTAGCAAGAATGGCAACCGACGCAGACACACCCCGCGGCACACCGGCAGGGTTGCCGCTCCAGGAGGCCGCATGAGCGAACAGTCCACACGCACCGTCGAACGGGCGCTCTCCCTGCTCGCGAACGTGTGCGAGCAGGGCAGCACGACGCTCGCGGACGCGTCCCGCGCCGTCGACCTGGCCCCCAGCACGGCGCTGCGGCTCCTACGCACGCTCGAATCGAGCGGCTTCGTCCGGCGCGACGATGAAGGAAGCTATCGAGCCGGTTCACGGCTGATGCAGCTGGGCGCTCAGGCGCTCGGTCACGAGTCCCTGATCAACGTCTGCCACGAAGAGATGATCGGGCTGGAAGAGGCGACCGGCGAGTCGGTCTATCTCAGCGTCGAAGGCCACGCGTCCACCGCGCTCTACATCAGCATCATCGAGGGGTCCCACTCGGTCCGGCACGCGAACTGGGTGGGTCGCACCATCCCGCTCCAAGGGTCGGCCGCGGGATTGGTCCTGGGTGGCGAGACGCCCGCCGAGGGCTACGTCATCGTCGAGCGCGGCATCGAACGGGACGTGACGGCGATCGCCTCTCCCATCGCAGCGGCCGGGCGCGTCGTCGCCGTGCTCAGCATCCTGGTGCCGAGCTATCGCATGACGCCGATGTCAGCCGAGCAATACGGCGTGCTCCTGGCCGCCGCCGCCCGCCGCCTCTCGGCGGGACTCACCACTGGCACCGCCCTTTAGGGCCGTCTACACGAAGGAATCCCATGTCACGCCAGATCCGCGCCGCTCGCGGCAACACCCTGGTCGCCAAGAGCTGGCAGACCGAAGCGGCCATGCGCATGCTGATGAACAACCTCGACCCCGAGGTCGCCGAGCACCCGGAGGACCTCGTGGTCTACGGGGGCACCGGCAGGGCCGCGCGCAGCTGGGAGGCGTACGACGCGATCGTGCGGACGCTCGAGACGCTGGAATCGGACGAGACCCTGCTGGTGCAGTCGGGCAAGCCGGTCGGGGTGTTCCGGACGCACGAGTGGGCGCCGCGCGTGCTGATCGCGAACTCGAATCTGGTGGGCGACTGGGCGAACTGGCCGGAGTTCCGCCGGCTGGAGGCTCTGGGGCTCACGATGTACGGCCAGATGACGGCCGGGTCGTGGATCTACATCGGCACGCAGGGCATCCTGCAGGGCACGTACGAGACGTTCGCCGCGGTCGCGCGCTCGCTCGGCCGCGACGACCTCGCCGGAACGCTCACCCTCACCGGTGGCGCGGGGGGCATGGGCGGCGCCCAGCCCCTCGCGGTCACCATGAACGGCGGAGCCGTCCTCGTGGTCGACGTCGACGAGTCGCGCCTCGCGCGGCGCGTCGATCACGGATACCTCGACGAGTACACCACCGATCTCGACCGCGCGCTCGAGCGCGTGCTCGCCGCGAAGGCGGCGGGAGAGGCGCTGTCGGTCGGCCTCGCGGGCAACGCCGCGACCGTCTTCGCCGAGCTCCTCGACCGCCAGGTCGCGATCGACATCGTCACCGACCAGACGAGCGCCCACGACCCTCTCGCGTACCTTCCCGAAGGCATCCCGTTCGAGGAGTGGAAGGCGGCCGCCGAGGCGGACCCCGAAGGGTTCACCGAGCAGTCCCGGCGCAGCATGGCCAAGCAGGTGCAGGCGATGGTCGGATTCCTGGATGCCGGCGCCGCCGTCTTCGACTACGGCAACTCCATCCGCGCCGAGGCCGCCCTCGCCGGGTACGACCGCGCGTTCGCCTTCCCGGGCTTCGTGCCCGCCTACATCCGCCCGCAGTTCGAAGAGGGCCGCGGTCCGTTCCGCTGGGCAGCCCTCTCCGGCGACCCGGCTGACATCGCCGCGACCGACCGCGCGGTGCTCGAGCTCTTCCCCGAAGACAAGGCGCTCGCGCGCTGGATCACGCAGGCGTCCGAGAAGGTGCACTTCGAGGGCCTTCCCGCGCGGATCTGCTGGCTCGGGTACAAGGAGCGTCATCTCGCCGGACTGCGGTTCAACGAGATGGTCGCGTCGGGCGAGCTGTCAGCGCCCATCGTGATCGGCCGCGACCACCTCGACTCCGGTTCGGTGGCATCGCCGTATCGCGAGACCGAGTCGATGAAGGACGGCTCCGACGCCATCGCCGACTGGCCGCTGCTGAACGCCCTGCTCAACACCGCGTCCGGCGCGACGTGGGTGTCGCTGCACCACGGCGGAGGCGTGGGCATCGGCCGCTCCATCCACGCCGGCCAGGTCACGGTCGCCGACGGCACTCCGCTGGCGGCGCAGAAGCTGGAGCGCGTGCTCACGAACGATCCGGGCACCGGCGTC
>NZ_MWLP01000093.1:0-6970 GCF_010634885.1 Microbacterium sp. B35-04
CGGGAGCGGCCCGCTGGTCGCGCGGAGGTGGTGCGCCGCGACGAGTCCGCCGCTCATGATGGGTCTCCTGGCGTTTCGACGCGCTTCGCTCGCTCAACGACCGGGATCGGGTGGCGGTCGTTGAGCGAGCGGGGTACGAGCGAGACGAAACGCCCGCAGCCCGGCGCGCGACATCGGTCCGGAGCGATTCGTCTCGCTTCGCCGGCTCAACGACCGTGAGCCTGTACCGCTCAGCCCAGGCGGTAGACCCGCTCGGCATTCTCGGCGAGAACGGCGTTGCGGTCGTGGGCGCCGACGCGGTCGCCGAGCCACGAGGCAACGGTCTCGACCCAGCGGCCGTACGGGCCCGAGACCGGCCAGTCGCCGCCGAACAGGAGGCGGTGCGGGCCGAAGGCGTCCAGTGCGACGTCGAGGAACGGGCGCAGCTGTGCGGCGGTCCACTCTCCCTGCGACTCCGCGGGCAGACCCGACAGCTTGCAGACGACGTTGTGGCGCCGGGCGAGCCTGTGCAGCTCCGTCGCCCACGGCGTGCCGTCGGCGGGGGCCGCGTCATCCGCCGAACCGACCGGCGGCTTGCCGAGGTGGTCGAGCACGATCGTGAGCTCGGGCACGGCGTCGGCAAGCGCCGCCACGTCCGACAGCTGGCTCCAGCGCACGCACGCATCGAAGGGCAGGCCGGCGGATGCCACGGCCCGGGCGGCGTCGCGAAAGCCCGGCTCCGCCGCGAAACCGTCGGCCTCGGACTGCAGCATGCGGCGCACCCCGACCACGAGCGGTTTGCTCGCGAAGGCCTCCAGGTGCGCGTCGGTCGCGGCAGGGTCTTCGAGCGGTGCGCGCGCGACGATGCCGCGCAGCGGCACCTGCGCTGCGAGCGACGCGACCCAGTCGGCTTCGGCGACCGACTGCTCCGGCGCACACTCCGCCTGGACGAACACGAAGCCGAAGTCGCCGTCGGGAGCGTCCTGCAAGGCGAGATCGAGATCTTCCGGTCCGAAAGATCGGAGCAGCGGTCCGTCCAGCCACTCGTAGGTCAGGACCTCTGGGTCCCAGAGATGGAGGTGTCCGTCCACGACTCGCATGGCTTCCATTCTGCCGCGGACGCACGGGGGCCGCGGCATCCGTGCCCGCCGGACATCCGATGTCTAAGATGGGCGCGTGGCCGTCACCGACGAAGCGATCGAGAAGATCAAAGACATGATCGTGCGTGGCGAGCTGGGCCCCGGGTCCCGCCTGCCTCCGGAAAAGGATCTCGCCGAGCGCCTGGGCCTCTCGCGCAGTTCGATGCGCGAGGCCGTCAAGGCGCTCGAGGTCATCCGGGTGCTGGACGTGCGGCGCGGCGACGGCACGTACGTCACGAGCCTCGAGCCGAAGCTCCTCCTCGAGGCGATCTCGTTCGTCGTCGACCTGCACGACGACGACTCGCTGCTCGAGATCTTCGCCGTGCGCCGGGTGCTCGAATCCCACGCGACGGGCCTCGCGGCGCAGCAGGCGGGCGACGACGACGTCGCGGGGCTGGATGCCGAGATCAGCGCCGTGGCCCCCGACACCGACATCGAGTCCCTGGTCGAGCACGACGTGCGCTTCCATAGCGCGATCGCGCGGCTCGCGGGAAACGACTACCTCGCCAGCCTGCTGGACAGCCTGACCAGCCAGACGGTGCGGGCACGCGTCTGGCGCGGCCTCACACAGGCGGGCGTCGTCGAGCGGACCCTCGCCGAGCACCGGGCGATCCTCGACGCGATCGCCGACCACGACGCCGAGCTCGCCACCTCGATCGCCCAGGTGCACATCGCGGGCATCGAACGGTGGCTGCGACAGGCGCGCGACCGCGCCTGAGCCGGGGCGGCTATCGCCCGTCGTCGCGCGGCGGGTGCGGCGCGGGGCACGGCGGGCGCGGCGCAGGGCAGGCGCGGGGCTCGGCTAGGCGAAGCGGACGGTCTGCTGCAGCCGGGTGCGGATGTCGAACACCTCGTTGCCGCCGATGTCGCGCGCGCCGGTGATGCCGCGACGGAGCACGGTCGCGAGCGCGCTGCGCGACACGATCGCGACCCGCATGCCTCGCACCCGGCCGAGCTCCTGGATCGGCTCGACCACGTCTTCGTCGGGGAGTACGACGATCGCTCCGCTGAACCGCACGCCCGCCGCGCGCGCGACGACGCGCATGTGTGCGAGCAGCTCGGCGAGGGGTGCGCCGGGCACGCCGTCGCCGACGAACTCGCCGCGGCGCAGCCGCGCCGGACCGCCGAAGTCCTCCGACAGCAGGCCGTACAGGCCGCTCGGCCCGAGCACGATGTGGTCGATCTTGGCATCGGGGTCGGCACCGCGCCCGGACGCCGCGACGTCGTGCCACACCGTGTAGCCCATGCCGAGGTCGGCCACGATGCGGGCGGTCGCCTCCTCGGCGAGCGCATCGGCGAGAAGTCGCCGCAGCGCCACCGGAGCGGAGCGCACGAGCGCCGGGTCGTAGGGGTCGTCGAGGGTCACGCCGCGGCCCGCCCATTCGCGGATGAGGGTGAGGTAGCGCTCGCGGCGCCAGCCGCCGGGGTGGCCGTACGAGCGCGCACGCGGGCGGGTGTCGGTGCGGGCCGCGGGTGGCCGCCATCCCGACCACTCCGGAGCGGCCGCCTCGCCGAAGCCGTGACCGCGGTCGTAGGCCGCACGCGCGTCGGGGGTGCCGACCAGCTCCCAGGCCCGCTGCACCTGGATGAACACGGCCGCGTCGCCGCCGGTGTCGGGGTGCGTCTGCCGCAGCCGCAGGCGGTAGGCCTTGCGCAGGGTCTCCTCGTCGACACCGGGGTCGACCGCGAGTACCTCGTAGGCCGACGCCGAGAGCGGACTGTCGAACACGAACCCTCCCCCACGAGCCTCTGCCGCCCGGATCAGCCGCGCGGAACACCGCAGATCAGGCTACGTCACCCCCGCACCGTCGGGCGCGTCACGCCGCTCGTTGCGGCGCGCATAGGCCGCGGCGCTGCGGCTCGACAGGGCGAGGAGGACCAGGATGTCGAGACTCAGCGACACGTACGTGCCGTCGATCTCGATCTCCTGGCCTTGCGCCCACCAGGCGGTGAAGGACGTGCTGATCGAGAGCATCGAGATGAACATCACCACCACGCGCGCCCAGTTGATGCCCCGGTACACGAGGAACGCCATCGCGAGGTCGAGCAGCAGCACCACTGAACCCGTGCCGAGCACCAGCCACAGCGCCGCCTGCGTCCCCTCTGGGCTCGGGTCGAAGCCCTCGAGCACGGAGTCGGGATCGGCGAGGAGCTCATCCCACCCCGCCGCGATGCCGACGAGCACGGCGACACCCGCGAGGACGCGCAGCAGGATCAAAGCCGCGCCGGCGGTGGTGGACGTCGGCCGCTTCATGTGGGGGTCGTACCGGGGCGGCCTCAGCAGTCGCGCGGCCGGTTCGTACGCGGGCCGCTTCTGCGGGGCGGGCGTCTCTGCGTTCACGCGGCCACCTCCCCCGATGCATCGACACGGGTCTCGACCGCCCGGACGTCGACGATCGGCAGGTCGCCGTCGGTGCGGATGCTGTCGCCGCCGCCGTTGCGGGCGTGATAGCCCGTGGCGAAATCGGCGATGACGTCGACCGCGACGCGGGGGTCGGCATCCGTCACCGTCCTGACGATGTGGTCGCGCTCGACGTCGGTGTCGGCGTCGATGCGATGCGTGACCTGGAGCGTGAAGAGCGACAGCCCGACGCTGGTGTCGAACGTGCCGGCGGCGAGCCAGTCGACGCGGCGGCCGCCGGGCAGCAGCCAGTCGTCGGGGCAGCGCCAGAACCGCACGTGGTGACGCTGGGCGGGGTTGCCGTCGACCTCCTGCTGGTACGCGAAGTCCTGTTGGCGGCCGAAGAGGAACAGCGGGCTCACCGGCGCCTCGTCGTAGCTGCGCCGCCTGAGCGTCGACGCCACGATGCGCCACGACGACCCCAGGGTGACGGGCTCGGCGCGCGTCCAGCCGGCGGCCTCGAGCGCGGCGCGGATCTGCTCGCCGCTGCCTTGGAACGCCAGGTTCACCGGATCGCCGAGGAGTCCGTCGCTGGTCCGGGTACGTCCGATGAAGTACTCGGGCACGTAGATGGTGGTGAGGATGCGGTGCAGGCGGGGCAGCACGAGGTAGGCGAGCAGCAGCCAGAACGCCAGGAAGAACGGGATGCCCCACCAGCCGACGTGGAACGTCTCGGTGAAGCTGAGGTAGGCCAGCCACAGCGCCGCCAGCCCGGCGAAGACGAAGAAGAACCAGTCGATCGCGACCCCGATCGAGTAGGCGCGGCGGCGGGTGCTCACGGTTCCTCCTCGCCGCTCGCGCGGTCAGCCCCAGAGCGGAACGTCGGGCCGGTGGGCGAGGGCCGTCGCCCCCAGGTCTGCCGGCAGGTCGGCGAGCGTCGCCGGCTGCCAGCGCGGCGAGCGGTCCTTGTCGATGACCTGCGCGCGGATGCCCTCGGCGAGGTCGGGCTGCGTCGTCGCGAACCACATCACGAGCCCGTACTCCTGGTCGAGCGCTTCGCGCAGTCCCGGCAGCTCGCGCGCGCGGCGCACGGCGGCGAGGGTCACGGCGAGCCCGGTCGGCGAGAGCTCGCCGAGCAGATCGGCGGTGGCGGATGCCTCGGGCTCGGGCCGCGCGCGCAGTCGCTCGACGATCTCGGGGACGGTGTCGGCGGCGAAGGCGTCGTCGATCCACGTGCGTGCCGCCTCGAGCTTCGACCGGGCGGGCGTCTCATCGAACAGCAGCACGAGCTCGGTCGGCGTGGACGGGTCGGCCCGCGTCTCGAGCGCGTCGCGGACGGCGTCGAGGCTCGCGTGGGGTACGAAGTGGTCGGCGAATCCGGCGTAGATCGCGTCCGAGGCATCCATCACCGCGCCGGTGAGTCCGAGGTACTCGCCGAGGCGACCCGGTGCGTGCGCGAGCAGCCAGGTGCCGCCGACGTCGGGGGTGAACCCGATGCGCGTCTCGGGCATCGCCAGCTGTGACCGCTCGGTGACGATGCGGATCGCCGCGTGCCCGGCGACACCGATCCCGCCGCCCATCGTGATGCCGTCGGCGAACGCGATGAACGGCTTCGGATACTCGGCGATGCGGGCGTTGATGGCGTACTCGTCGCGGAAGAACACCCCGGCGTCCTCGGCACGACCGCTCGTGACCTGCTCGGCGAGGCCGCGCACGTCTCCGCCGGCGCAGAGCCCCCGCTCGCCGGCGCCGTCCAGGAGCACGACATCGACCTCGGTGTCGTGCTCCCACGCGTCGAGGGCGTCGTGCAGGCGCCGGACCATGCCCAGGTCGAGTGCGTTGATCGCGCGCGGGCGATTGAGGGTGAGCCGCCCGAGCCCTCCGCTCGTGCTCAGGAGGACGGTGGGCTCGGCGCTGACGTCGGCGAGGTCGGTCACGAGCGCAACGTTACCGGGCGGCTGAAGTTCTCCCACGCCGGACCTGGATTTCCGCCAGGATGGAACTCGGTTCCGCGAGGAACCCGCAACGAAGCGACCCCGACCACTGCCCCGCGGGGTGTCTCGCTCACGACCACGGGAAGGGTTCGGCATGCCCCACGGCCATTCGCTGGAGTTCTCAGGTGTCACCAAGCGCTTCGGCGCCGTCACAGCCGTCGCCGGGCTCACCGCCCGCGTCGACCCCGGGCAGGTGACCGGATTCCTCGGGCCGAACGGCGCGGGCAAGACCACGACACTGCGGATCCTTCTCGGCCTCGTTCGCGCGACGGACGGCCACGCGACGATCGGCGGCCGGCGCTATGCCGAGCTCGATCACCCGCTGCAGACCGTCGGCGCCGTGCTCGAGGCATCCAGCTTCCATCCCGGCCGCACCGCCGCGGCCCACCTCACCATCTACGCGCAGGCCGCCGGCATCGCGCGGGCGCGGGTGGACGAAGTGCTGGATCTCGTGGGCTTGACGGATGCCGCGAACCGCAAGGTCGGCGGATTCTCACTGGGCATGCGCCAGCGCCTCGGCCTCGCGTACGCGCTGCTGGGCGACCCGGGCGTGCTGGTGCTCGACGAGCCGGCGAACGGCCTCGACCCCGAGGGGATCCGCTGGATGCGCGGCTTCCTCCGCCAGCTCGCGGGCGAGGGGCGCACGGTGCTCGTGTCGTCGCACCTCCTCGCCGAGGTGCAGCAGACCGTCGACGCGCTGCTGATCATCTCGCGCGGGCGGCTCGTCTTCCAAGGCTCGATCGACGAGCTCACCGACCCGGACGAGCACGCCACCGTCGTGGACGCGCCCGATCGCTCGGCGCTGGTGGCGGCGCTGAAGGCCGCGGGCGTGCCGTTCGAGGTCCTCCGCTCGGGACTCACCGTGCGCGGCCTCGACCCGGTCGCGGTCGGTGCGGCAGCCGCCGCCGGCGGCGTGGCCCTGTCGTCGCTGCACCGCCGGGGCCCGGCGCTCGAGGAGGTCTTCCTCGACCTCGTCAACGGCGCACGGGTGCACGCGAGCGCCGCGGGCGGGGTGGGCACGCTGTCGCAGGTGCCCGGAACGGATGCTGCCGCCGTGGGTCTCGCCGCGGGCGCGACGTCGGCCGGGGCGGCGACGGCGGGGACGACGACGGCAGGGGAGGCGACGCCGGTGGTGGCGACGGATCCGGAGCCCTCGGAGTCGGAGGCGGGAGCAGTCGCGGCCCCTGCGCCTGAGCAGGACGACTCGGGATCGCACGAGGCCGAGCAGTCGGCGCTCAGCACGGCAGTCCTCGACGCCGAGGGAACGAGCACGCCGGGCGCGGCCGCTGCTCTCGGAGCAGCCGCCGGCGCCGCGTGGGCGAGCGAGGCTCGGAACGATGAGCCTGCCGCGACCACGGAAGGTGCACGCGCCGCGGAGCACGGCGGCGCTGTGGGAGCCGCCGAGCACGGCGGGACTGCGGAAACCGCCGAGCACAGCGGGGCAGGGGCAGCAGCCGCGGAGCACAGCGGGGCTGCGGAAACCGCCGAGCACAGCGGTGCTGCGGAAACCGCCGAGC
>NZ_MWLP01000094.1:0-82800 GCF_010634885.1 Microbacterium sp. B35-04
CGGTGGTGCTCTCGCCGCCCACGACGATGACGCCTTTGCGGGTGAAGTTGTACGCCACGCTGCGGGGGTCGGCCGGCGTCCCGCCGTTGCGCGTGAGCGCTGTGCGCACCTCCGCCGCGGCGCGGTTCTTGTTGTCGGTCAGACACTCGATCATCAGCGCGACGCCGTTGGGGCCGTAGCCCTCGTACATGATCGACGCGTACTCGACGGACTCGCCGCCGATGCCCGCGCCGCGCTTGATGGCGCGGTCGATGTTGTCCTTGGGGACAGAGGTCTTCTTCGCCTTCAGCACCGCGTCGAACAGGGTCGGGTTGCCCTGCAGGTCGGGGCCGCCGAGCTTGGCAGCCACCTCGATGTTCTTGATGAGCTTGGCCCACGACTTCGCGCGGCGGGAGTCGATGACCGCCTTCTTGTGCTTGGTCGTCGCCCACTTGGAATGCCCGGACATGGTCCTCCTGTATTCACGCTCGTCGGCGGGTCGCATCGGCCCGCGTCATTCGGCACGGCCACCGCCGACGGACAATTCTATTCCCGCAGCGCGGCGGATTCGCGATCCCTGCTGTCGCGGAGGGAGGAACCGGCATCCGCTCCGGCGTGCAAGCAGCGCTAGAGGGCGAACTCGAAGCCGAACCGCGACGACAGCAGCGCGACGAGGTCTCGCGGCACCTTCGTGAGGTAGGCGGGCGCCGGCGCCAGAGTCTCGGCGGAGCCGATGAACGGGAAATAGACCGGCCCGTCCGTCAGCTGCTCCACCCGATCGCGCACACTCACGATCTCGCCGCCGACGCGTCGAAGACTCGGCAGGGTGATCGGTGAGGCGAGGCGCAGCGTGTCGCTGATCGGCATCCGCCAATGCGGCAGGTCGTCGCCGCGACGCGCCCGCGTCTCCTCGCCGAGCGGGCCGAGCACCCGTCCCCATGCGGCGATACCCGGCACCGCGAGGGTGCGGTCCCAGACGAAGAGGGTGTCACCCGGCTCGGTGAAGCCGACGAGCTCGTGCGACCACTCGAACCGCCGCTCCTCGGCGGCCTTCGGCGCCGACAGGGCATCGCCGACGACGCCGCGCGAGGGGGCGATCATCCAGTAGCGCTCCGCCGGGTGCTCGCGCCACCAGTCGTTGATCGTCATGAGTCAGAATCTACCCCGCCGTATCGCCCGCGCATGCTCAACGAGCCCGCTCGCGCACCATGTCGAGGAACAGTGCGTGGAAGCGCTGCTCTCCGGTCACCTCAGGGTGGAACGAGGTGCCGAGCAGCGCCCCCTGGCGCACCGCCACGACCCGTCCGTCGTCGAGCGTCGCGAGGCGTTCGACGCCGTCGCCCGCCTCCTCCACGAGCGGTGCGCGGATGAACACGGCGTGGACCGGCGGCTCCCCGAGCGCGGCCACATCGAGGTCGACCTCGAACGAGTCGACCTGGCTGCCGAAGGCGTTGCGCCGGACGGTGACGTCCAGCCCACCGAAGGTCTGCTGGCCCTGGATGCCGTCGGTGATGCGTTCGGCGAGCAGGATGAGGCCTGCGCACGTGCCGTAGACCGGCATGCCCGCGGAGATCGCTTCTCGGACGGGCCCGCGCATGCCGAACGCCCGCGCGAGCTTGTCGATGACGCTCGACTCCCCGCCGGGAAGCACGAGTCCGTCGACGGCGGCCAGCTCCGCAGGGCGGCGCACCGTCGTCACATCGGCGCCGAGGTCGGTGAGCACGCGCACGTGCTCGCGGACATCCCCCTGCAGCGCGAGGACGCCGACCCGCGGAGCGGGCGTCGTCACCAGCCGCGCTCGGCGAGACGGTGCGGAGCGGGAAGGTCGGAGACGTTGATGCCGACCATCGCCTCACCGAGTCCGCGGGAGACCTCGGCGATCACCTTGGCGTCGTCGTAGAAGGTGGTCGCCTTGACGATGGCCGCCGCACGCTGGGCGGGGTTGCCCGACTTGAAGATGCCCGAGCCGACGAACACGCCGTCGGCGCCCATCTGCATCATCATCGCGGCATCGGCCGGCGTGGCGACGCCGCCGGCGACGAACAGCACGACGGGGAGCTTGCCGGTCTCGGCGATCTCGGCGACGAGGTCGTACGGCGCCTGCAGCTCCTTGGCGGCGACGTACAGCTCGTCCTTCGACATCGAGCGCAGCAGGTTGATCTCGCTGGTGATCTTGCGGATGTGCTTGGTGGCCTCCGACACGTCGCCGGTGCCCGCCTCGCCCTTCGAGCGGATCATCGCGGCGCCCTCGTTGATGCGCCGCAGCGCCTCACCCAGATTGGTCGCTCCGCAGACGAACGGCACGGTGAAGTTCCACTTGTCGATGTGGTTGACGTAGTCGGCGGGTGAGAGCACCTCGGACTCGTCGATGTAGTCGACGCCGAGCTCCTGCAGCACCTGCGCCTCGACGAAGTGGCCGATGCGGGCCTTGGCCATGACCGGGATCGACACCGCCTCGATGATCCCGTCGATCATGTCGGGGTCGCTCATGCGCGAGACGCCGCCCTGTGCGCGGATATCGGCCGGCACGCGCTCGAGGGCCATGACGGCGACGGCGCCGGCGTCCTCGGCGATCTTGGCCTGGTCCACGGTGACGACGTCCATGATGACGCCGCCCTTGAGCATCTCGGCGAGGCCGCGCTTGACGCGGTCGGTTCCCGTGTCGGTGGTCACGAGCTTTCCCTTCGATCGGAGGCGCCGGAGCGCAACGGGTGAGGACAATTCGGGCATTGGCCTAGGCCAAAAGATAGCATGAGGCGAACCCGCCGCTCGGCGGGCCTCGGAACGAGCAGCAGGGGCGGCATATGACCCTCGACATCAGCGGGCGATCCGCGGCCGAGATCGCCGAAAGCGTGCGCGCTCGCATCGAGCGGGGCAACCTGCTCCCCGGCGACCCGCTGCCCTCCGTGCGGTCGCTCGCGGACGAGTTGGGAGTGAACCGCAACACCGTCGTCGCCGCGTACCGGCAGCTCGCGCAGGCAGGCGTGATCGTCACGCGCGGTCGGGGAGGCACGCGCGTCGCCGACCTCTCCCCCGTCGCGCAGGAGGGCTTCGCCGCCGGCAACGTGCTGCGCGACGTCGGCACCGGCAACCCCGACCCGGCACTCATCCCCGATCCGTCGTGGGCGCTGGCGGGCATGGCGGGCCGGCCCGTCCTCTACGGCGAGCCCGTCATCGACCCCGAGCTCGAGCGCTGGGCGCAGGAATGGATGCGCGACGGCCTGCCCCCGACCGTCGACATGCGTCTCACCATCACCAGTGGCGCGGCCGATGCCGTCGACCGGCTGCTCGCCCAGGCGCTCACCCGCGACGACGCGGTCGCCCTCGAAGACCCCTGCTTCCTCACCAGCATCCACACCGTCCGCATCGGCGGCTATCGTCCCGTCCCGGTGCCCGTGGACGACGAGGGCATGACGCCCGACGGGCTGCGCGCGGCATTGGATCAGGGCGTCCGTGCCGTCGTCCTCACGCCGCGGGCGCAGAATCCGACCGGCGCCAGCCTGTCGGCCCGGCGGGCGGAAGAGCTGCGCCAGGTGCTCCGGGACCACCCGTACGTGCTGGTGATCGAGGACGACCACTTCTCGCTGCTGTCGCAGCAGCCTTTCCATTCCGTGATCGCTCCCGGCCATCGACGCTGGGCGCTGGTGAGGTCCGTGTCGAAGTTCCTCGGACCGGACATGTGCCTGGCCGTGACGGCATCCGATCCCGAGACGGCGGAACGGCTCGCGATGCGTCTCACCCCCGGGACGACGTGGGTGAGCCACCTGCTGCAGCGGCTCACCCTCGCACTGGTGACGGATGCCGGCACCATGGCCGCGATCGGCCGCGCGGGTGTGCACTACGCGGCGCGCAATGCCGCGTTCGTGGAGAGGCTCACCGCGGCAGGCGTGCCCGCGGCTGCCGGCGACGGACTGAACCTGTGGATCCCCCTCCCCGTGCCCGCCCGCGACGTCGCCGAGCAGCTGATGCGACGCGGCTGGCTGGCGCGTCCGGGCGACGAGTTCGTGCTCGCAGGCGACGCGCCGTCGCACCGTCTGCGCCTCACGGTGCACGATCTCGACGACGCCGACGCCGGGCGGCTGGCCGCCGACGCAGCCGCCGCGGTGCGCGCCGCCGGAGGACGGCCCGCCGCACGGGAAGTGGCATGATCGAGCGGTGAAGATCCTCTCGATCCAGTCCGCGGTCGCCTACGGTCACGTCGGTAATTCCGCCGCCGTCTTCCCGCTCCAGCGCATCGGCGTCGAGGTCTTGCCGGTGTACACGGTGAACTTCTCGAACCACACCGGGTACGGCGCCTGGCGCGGACCGATGATCGGCCCCGACGAGGTGCGCGACGTCATCCTCGGGATCGAGGAGCGCGGCGCCTTCCCGCAGATCGACGTCGTGCTCTCGGGCTATCAGGGCGGCGAGGGCATCGCCGACGTCATCCTCGACACCGTCGCGCGCGTCAAGGAGGCCAATCCGGCCGCCGTCTACGCCTGCGACCCGGTGATGGGCAACGCGAAGTCCGGCTGCTTCGTGGCGCCGGCGATCCCCGTGCTGCTGCGCGAGCGCGTCGTGCCCGCCGCGGACCTCATCACCCCGAACCAGTTCGAGCTGGGGTTCCTGACCGGGACCGAGCCCGCCGATCTCGAATCCACCCTCGCCTCGGCCGACCTCGCCCGGGCGATGGGACCGAGCACCGTGCTCGTGACGAGCGTCGAGCGTCCGGACCGCCCCGAGGGAACGATCGAGATGCTCGCCGTCACGGAGGACGGCGCCTGGATCGTTCAGACACCGCACATCCCGATGAAGGCCAACGGCTCAGGCGACGTCACCGCCGCCCTCTTCACCGCGCACTGCCGTCGCACCGGCGACGCCGCAGACGCCCTCGCCCGCACGACGTCGAGCGTGTACGACCTGCTCGAGCGCACGCACGCTTCGGGCGAGCGCGAACTCCAGCTGATCGAGTCGCAGGAGGCCTACGCCCACCCGCGCCTGCAGTTCGAGGTCACGCAGGTCCGCTGACGGTCCCGGTATACCTCTCCGCGCGAAGGGACGCGCGGGGAGGATGCCGCGGCCCGCGGCGTCCGCTCCCGCGGTCAGCCGTGCCAGGCCTCGGACACGGCGCGGCGCACATCACCGAGGAGCTGGGGCAGGGCCTTCGTCTTGGCGATGATCGGGAAGAAGTTCGCGTCGGCCGCCCACCGCGGCACGATGTGCTGGTGGAGGTGCTCATCGACGCCCGCACCGGCCACGTGACCCTGATTCATGCCGATGTTGAAACCGTCGCACCGCGAGATCTGACGCAGCACCCGCATGCCCTGCTGGGTGAGGGTGCCGATCTCGGCCACCTCTTCGTCGGTCGCCTGGTCGTACGTCGCGATGTGGCGGTACGGGCATACCAGCAGGTGTCCGGAGTTGTACGGGAACAGGTTCAGCAGCGCGTAGGCGGTGCGGCCGCGGAAGACGATCAGTCCGTCCTCGTCGGACTTCCGCGGCGCCTCGCAGAACGGGCACTCCTTGCGCAGCACCTCCGGCCCGGCCTGGATGTAGGCCATTCGGTGCGGGGTCCAGAGCCGCTGGAACTCGTCGGGCACCCCCGCCAAGGTCGCGGCGTCGACGAGCGCGGCGTCCTCGCCGGAGACCGCGCCCGTCGACCCGTCGCTCACGCGCCCTTCGACAGGCTCAGGAACCGCGACATCGCGATCGCGACTCCCCGCATGCGGGTCGTCGCTCACGCGAAGTCCTCCGCGGTGTTCACCAGCGTGTGGGCGGCGATCGCCTCCTGGACTCGGCGCACGGCGTCCGCGATCGGCACGCCGTTCTCCTGGGTGCCGTCGCGGAAACGGAACGACACGGTGCCCGCGGACTGGTCCTGGGCCCCGGCGATCAGCTGCAGCGGCACCTTCTGCGTCGTGTGCGTGCGGATCTTCTTCTGCATGCGGTCGTCGCTGTGATCGAGCTCGGCACGCACGCCCTCGGCCTTGAGCTGGTCGATCACGTCGCCCAGGTAGTCGGCGAAGTCCTCCGCGACCGGGATGCCGACCACCTGCACGGGCGACAGCCATACCGGGAACGCGCCGGCGTAGTGCTCGAGCAGGATGGCGAAGAACCGCTCGATCGAGCCGAACAGCGCGCGGTGGATCATGATCGGCCGCTTCTTCTGGCCGTCGCGATCGGTGTACTCCAGCTCGAAGCGCTCGGGCAGGTTCGGGTCGACCTGCACCGTCGACAGCTGCCACACCCGGCCGATCGCGTCACGGGTCTTGAGATCGATCTTCGGCCCGTAGAACGCGGCCTCTCCCGGCACCTCGGTGAGCTTCAGACCGCTCGCCATCGCGACGTTGCGCAGCGCGTTCGTCGAGTAGTCCCAGAACTCCTCCGAGCCGATCCACTTGTCCTTCTCGTCGTCGCGCATCGACAGCTCGAGCTCGAAATCGTCCAAGCCGAAGTCGCGCAGCATCGAGATCACGAATTCGAGGACGCGGGTGGTCTCGCTCTCGAGCTGCTCCGGCGTGACGAAGAGGTGCGAGTCGTCCTGGGTGAAGCCGCGAACGCGGGTCAGACCGTGCAGCGCACCCGACAGCTCGTTGCGGTACACGGTGCCGTTCTCTGCGAGCCGCATCGGCAGATCGCGGTAGCTGCGCGCCCGCTCCTTGTAGATGAGGATGTGCATCGGGCAGTTCATGGGCTTCAGGTAGTAGTCCTGGCCATGCTTGGTGATCTCGCCGTGCTCGTCGCGCTCCTCGTCCATCACGATGGGCGGGAACATCCCCTCCTTGTAGGTGACGAGGTGGTTCGAGGTGAGGAACAGGTCCTCCTTCGAGATGTGCGGCGTGTACACGTAGGTGTAGCCGCCGGCGATGTGGCGCCGACGCGCGTGCTGCTCCATCTCGCCGCGCACGACGCCGCCGCGGGGGTGCCACACCGACAGACCCGAGCCGATCTCGTCGGGGAACGAGAACAGGTCGAGGTCTTTGCCGAGCTTGCGGTGATCCCGCTTCGCGGCCTCCTCGAGACGGGTCTGGTACGCGCGCAGCTCGTCCTTGGAAGGCCAGGCGGTCCCATAGATGCGCTGCAGCTGCGGGTTCTTCTCGCTGCCGCGCCAATAGGCTCCGGCGATGCGCTGCAGCGCCCAGCCGTTGCCGATCATGCGGGTGTTCGGCAGGTGCGGGCCCCGGCAGAGGTCCTTCCACACCGTCTGACCGTCGCGGTCGACATTGTCGTAGATCGTCAGCTCGCCGGCGCCGACCTCGACCGAGGCGCCCTCGGTCTTCTCGGCCCCGCCGCCCTTGAGGCCGATGAGCTCGAGCTTGAACGGCTCGGAGGCCAGTTCGGCGCGCGCCTCCTCATCGGTGACGACGCGGCGGACGAAGCGCTGGCCCTCGCGGACGATGCGCTGCATCTCCTTGTCGATGGCCTTCACATCCTCCGGAGTGAACGGATGCTCCACGCCGAAGTCGTAGTAGAAGCCATCGGTGATCGGCGGGCCGATGCCGAGGTTCGCCTGCGGGTTGATGCGCTGCACGGCCTGAGCGAGCACGTGCGCGGCGGAATGGCGAAGGATGGCGAGACCGTCGGGGCTGTCGATGGCGACCGGCTCGACGGCATCCGTGTCGGTCACCACCGTCGCGAGGTCTTTCAGCTCGCCGTTCACGCGCAGCGCGACCACGGAGCGGTCGGGGAACAGGGCGAAGCCGTCGGTCGGATGGGACACAGCGTCAGTCACGGAAACTCTCCTGGGAATGGCTCGGATCAAGGCTACTCAGCTTCGGGCGCACGACGCGCCCCGCCCGCTCAGGCGCCGAGCGTTCGCGTGTCGGTCTTCACTGCCGCTGTCGCGGTCGACCAGACGAGTTCCACCCCTCGAGTGTACCCAGCGGACGGTCGGCGCCGAATGTCGCCGTGCCCGCGGAACTCGGCGTGGTCTTCGAGTGCGCCCGCGGCCCCCGGCTTAGCCTGAGCGGGTGCGGCGACACCCTCTCGATTCCACGGCGATCGCGTCGGCCGGCTACGACGCCGGGACCGCGGTGCTCGAGCTCGAGTTCACCTCGGGCGAGGTCTATCGCTACTTCGCGGTGCCGCCGTCGGTACACCGCGGGCTGCATGCCGCCGACAGCGCCGGCAACTTCTTCCGCGAGCGGATCCGCGACGTATACCCCTCGGAGCACGTGCGCTGGGGGAATGAGGAAACCCCCGGGTGAACCGGGGGTTTCAGGTGGTGCGCGATACTGGGATCGAACCAGTGACCTCTTCCGTGTCAGGGAAGCGCGCTACCGCTGCGCCAATCGCGCCTAAAGAGGCTGTTCAGTTGTCGGCGAGGTGGCGACGGGATTCGAACCCGTGTAAACGGCTTTGCAGGCCGGTGCCTAGCCGCTCGGCCACGCCACCGCGTGTGGTTTGACCCCACGTGCCGTGATCCCTGGAGGAGATCCCTGCACTCGAGCGGATGACGAGACTCGAACTCGCGACCCCAACCTTGGCAAGGTTGTGCGCTACCAACTGCGCTACATCCGCATTTCGTTCCCGGGTTGTTCACCCGGGCACTTGAAAGACTCTAACCGATCCTGGGCGTCCTGCAAAACCAGACGCACCCCGCGCGTGTCATCCGGATGTGGTCCGAAGCGGCGTTCGGCATCCGGTAGGATCGGTAGTCGTCCCCCTCGGGGAACGGGCGATTGGCGCAGTTGGTAGCGCGCTTCCTTCACACGGAAGAGGTCATCAGTTCGAGTCTGGTATCGCCCACCACCACGGCCCGGTCACCTAGTGACCGGGCCGGTTTCATGCCGTCAGCCGCCGACGCTCCAGCCGAAACGGCGGTGCAAGGCGTCGGCGACGCGTACGAAGCGGTCGAGCTCGAGAGCGGATGCCTCCCGCCGCATGCCGTCGCGATGCACGCTGTAGAGCTGGTCGATGTCGATCCACGACGGCCGGCCCTGCGCGTCCCAGTCCCCCGTGCCGATGGCGAGGAAGTCCCGATCGCCGTCGTGAGCCTTGCTCGTCAGCCGGACGGCGTACACGCGGTCCTCGCTCTGCCGCGCGATGACCAGTACCGGCCGATCCTTGCCGCGGCCGTCGTTCTCGGTGTACGGCACCCACGTCCAGACGATCTCGCCCGCGTCGGGATCGCCGTCCCGGTGCGGCGCGTACGTGATGCGCAGCGCGCCCGCCGCGGGTGGCGGCACCTCGACGGTGGCCGCGGGACCGCTGCGACTCTCGGGCGGCGCTGGCGGCGCGGACGGTGCAGACGGAGCCGGTCGCCGGCGGGGCCGCAGGATGCTGTTCAGGATGCCGAGCAGCCCGCTTCGCTGTGTCACAGTCGCCATCCTAGGAGTGCGCGGGCGGCCGCTGCGGGGCGCTCCGAAGGAAGCCGGGGCACGGCGAAGGGGCGCCGCGGTGGGGGGAACCGCGACGCCCCTTCGGGCAGTGCCGTGCGTGTCAGACGCGTGCGCCTTCGAGCACGTAGCCCTCCTCGCCGTGGACGACGGTGTCGATACCGGCGACCTCGTCCTCGTTCTTGACGCGGAAGCCGACCGTCTTCTCGATCACGAAGCCGATGGCGTAGGCCAGCACGAACGAGTAGACCAGCACCGACACGGCGGCGATCGCCTGGACGAGCAGCTGCGTGAACTGACCGCTGTAGATCAGGCCGGTGTTGTTGGCGAAGAAGCCGAGGTACAGCGTGCCGATCAGGCCGCCGACGAGGTGGATGCCCACCACGTCGAGCGAGTCGTCGAAGCCCCACTTGTACTTGAGCTCGATCGCCAGAGCGCACAGGGCGCCCGCGACGAGGCCGAGCACGATGGCCCAGATCGGGGTCAGCGAGGCACACGCCGGGGTGATCGCGACGAGACCCGCGACCGCTCCCGAGGCCGCGCCGACCGACGTGGGCTTGCCGTCCTTGATCTTCTCCACCACGAGCCAGGCGAGCAGCGCGGCGGCGGGAGCGGCGATCGTGTTCACGAACGCGAGGGCGGCGGTGCCGTCGGCGGCGAGCTCCGAGCCGGCGTTGAAGCCGAACCAGCCGAACCACAGCAGGCCGGCGCCGAGGAGCACGAACGGCGGGTTGTGGGGGACGTGCACGCCCTTCTGGAAGCCGAGACGCTTGCCGAGCACCAGCGCGAGCGCGAGGGCCGCCGCACCGGCGTTGATGTGGACGGCGGTGCCACCGGCGAAGTCGATCGCGCCGACGCCGAACCACTCCTGCATGCCGTAGGTGATCCAGCCGCCGTAGGCGAAGCTGCCGTCCTCGGCGAGGCCGAAGTTGAAGACCCAGCTGGCGACCGGGAAGTAGACGATCGTCGCCCAGATGGCGGCGAAGATCATCCACGAGCCGAACTTGGCGCGGTCGGCGATCGCGCCCGACACGAGGGCGACGGTCAGGATGGCGAACGTGGCCTGGAAGGCGACGAAGGCCAGCGGCGGGTAGGACGCGCCCTCAGGAACCTCGAGCAGGCTCGTCAGGCCGATCGCCGACCAGTCGATCGCCCACGGTGCGACGAGTCCTTCGGCGCTCGGGAAGGCGATGGCGTAGCCGTAGACGACCCAGAGCACGCCGATGAGCCCCAGTGCGCCGAAGCTCAGCATCATCATGCTGATGACGCTCTTGGCCTTGACCAGGCCGCCGTAGAAGAATGCGAGACCGGGCGTCATCAACAAGACGAGCGCGGCCGCGATGAGCATGAATGCGGTGTTGCCTTGATCCATCTCGGTGGAGAACCTCTCTGCGTGTGACGCAGGTGTAGCGTCGGGTTCCCTCAGTGTGACGACGGTCCGTTTCCGCAGCCGGTCGACCCGTGTTTCTCCCGCGTTACACGATGGGCGCGCAGGTAAACATCGTGTTTCGCTCAGCCCGATGCCGGCCGGGAATCAGGCCGCTGCATCCTGTTCACGCGAGTGTCGACGCGACGAGCCGTGAGATCGCGCGTAGGTATTTCTTGCGGTAGCCGCCGGCGAGCATCTCCTCGGGAAAGACCAGATCGAGGGATGTTCCCGTCGCCCGGATCGGCAGCTGCGCGTCGTACACGCGATCGATGAAGGCGACGAAGCGCAGGGCGGCGGACTGGTCGGTGAAGGGGGTCACATCCCGCAGTCCCACGAGCGAGAGACCCTCGATGAGGCGGATGTACCGAGACGGGTGCACGCGGGCGAGATGGGCGACGAGCCCGTCGAACGTGTCGTCCGAGGCGAGGCCCGCGGCAGCGGCATCCGCGATCGCCGCCTCGTATTGCGGTGGATCGAGCACGGCGGCGTGGCCGTCGACCGCGCGGTGACGGTAGTCGGTGCCGTCGATGCGGATGGTCTCGAAGCTCGCGGCCATCGCGTGGATCTCGCGGAGGAAGTCCTGCGCGGCGAACCGCCCCTCGCCCAGGGCGTTGGGGGGCGTGTTGGATGTCGCGGCCAGCCGCGTGCCCGACGACACGAGCTCGCCGAGCAGCCGCGTCATCACCATCGTGTCGCCGGGATCGTCGAGCTCGAACTCGTCGATGCACAGCAGGTCGGATCCGCGGAACAGCTCGACCGTGTTCTGGTAGCCGAGGGCGCCCACCAGCGCCGTGTACTCGATGAACGATCCGAAGTACTTCCGGCGCGCAGGCATCGCGTGATAGACGGCGGCGAGCAGATGCGTCTTGCCGACGCCGAATCCGCCGTCGAGATAGATGCCCGGCTTGAGCTCGGGCCGCTTGGCGCGGCGGAACAGCCCGCCCTTGACCGGAGCGGAGGCACCCGAGAACGCCTGCAGCAGATCCTTCGCCTGCTGCTGCGACGGGTACGAGGGGTCCGCCCGATAGGTGTCGAAGGTCGCATCGGCGAACTGCGGGGGCGGGACCAGTGCGGCGACCATCTCTGCGCCTGCGAGCTGGGGGGCGCGCTCCGCGAGATGGACGACGCCGGTGCGTGTGACGGAGGCGGTCATGCGGATCCTGTGTCGGAGTCTTACAGAGGGGCTGTGCACGCCCGTCCGGGAATCTATGGTCGGAGGCGACGGTTCAACCCTAACCGTCGCCCGCGTGCGCCTGCCTCGCTCGACGCCGGATGACAGCCGCCCGACCGAACCGCACCCGACTCCAGGAGATCCCATGCCCGTCGAGACCGACACATCGTCCGAGAAGTTCGCCGAGTACGCCCACCCGGACAGGCTCGTCACTGGCGAGTGGCTGCAGGCGCACCTCGGCGAGCAGGGCCTCGCGGTGGTCGAATCCGACGAGGACGTGCTGCTCTACGAGACCGGCCACATCCCGGGCGCAGTCAAGATCGACTGGCACACCGAGCTCAACGATCCCGTGGTGCGCGACTACGTCGACGGCGAGGGGTTCGCGGCTCTGCTCAGCCGCAAGGGCATCTCGCGCAACGACACCGTCGTGATCTACGGCGACAAGAACAACTGGTGGGCGGCCTACGCGCTGTGGGTGTTCTCGCTCTTCGGCCACGAGGACGTCCGCCTCCTCGACGGCGGCCGCGACAAGTGGATCGCGGAGGGCCGGCCGGTGACGACCGACCGGTCGACGCCCGAGTCGACGGACTACCCGGTCGTGGAGCGGGACGACACGGCGCTGCGCGCCTACAAGGACGACGTGCTCGCGCACCTGGGCAGCGGGCCGCTCATTGATGTCCGCTCTCCGGAGGAGTACGACGGCTCCCGCACCACGGCACCGGCGTACCCCGAAGAGGGCGCCCTGCGAGGCGGCCACATCCCGTCGGCGCAGAGCGTGCCCTGGGCGCGTGCCGTCGCGGTGGACGGCGGTTTCAAGTCGCGGGCCGAGCTGGACGCGATCTACCGGGCCGAAGCGGGTCTTCAGGACGGCGACGCGATCGTCGCATACTGCCGCATCGGCGAGCGTTCGAGTCACACCTGGTTCGTCCTCCGGCACCTCCTCGGCTTCGACGACGTGCGCAACTACGACGGATCCTGGACCGAGTGGGGCAGCGCGGTGCGCGTGCCGATCGTGACGGGTGCGGAGCCGGGGGCGGCCCCGGCCCGCTGAGCCGTGCGCACCCGCCGCGTGGGAGGATGGGTGTGATGACCGAAGCCGTCCTGCCCGACCGACTCGCCGAGATCCGCGACGAGTTCCTTGAGCTGCCCGAGCCCGACCGGCTGCAGCTGCTGCTGGAGTACTCGTACGAGCTGCCGGCGGTCCCGCCGGAGTACGAGGACCATCCCGAGCGGTACGAGCGCGTCGTGGAGTGCCAGTCCCCCGTCTTCATCATCGTCGACGTCGATGGGCACGGCACCGTCTCGATGCACGCGACCGCCCCGCCCGAGGCACCGACGACCCGCGGCTTCGCCAGCATCCTGGCGCAGGGCCTCACCGGTCTGTCGGCGGCGGAGGTGCTGGCGGTGCCCGGCGACTACCCGCAGACGCTGGGGCTCACGCGCGTGGTGTCTCCGCTGCGGCTCTCGGGCATGACGGGCATGCTGCTGCGGGCGCAGCGGCAGGTGCGCGCGGCGTCACCCGCCTGACTCGCGGCGGTGCGGCTCAGTCGGCGACGAGTCCCTGCGCGCTGAGCCAGGCGCCGATGCTGCTGCTCCACCGCTCCTGGTCGTAGTTCCAGAGCTTGGTGTGCCGCGCCACTTCGAAGACCTGCATCTCGACGAGATCGGGGCGTGCCGCGACCAGCCCGTGCGAGGCGTCGGACGGCACGAAGCCGTCATCGTCGCTGTGCAGGATGAGGATCGGATGCCGCAGCTCCGGCGCCCGCGCGACGACATCGAGCTGGTCGAGGCGGATCGCGGAGCCGGCCCGCGTGAGCGGGGACGCCCACTCGGTCTGCAGCGCCTCCATCGCGAGCCTGCTGACGGCGCCGGGCACGCGCTCCGCGCGTGCCTGGTAGTTCAGCACGGTCCGCCAGTCGACGACAGGCGACTCGAGGATCAGCCCGGCGATCGCATCGCCGTGCGGGGAGTTGAGCGAGACCTGCAGGGCGATGGCGCCGCCCATCGACCACCCCATCAGGATGATGCGGCGGGCACCGCGACGGCGGGCGAAGCCCACCGCGGCGTCGACGTCGCGCCACTCGGTGGCGCCGAGCGCATAGGTGCCGCTGCGACTGCGGGGTGCCTCGGCGTCGTTGCGGTACGAGACGACCAGGCTGGTGATGCCCCGTTCATGGAAGACAGGAACCGCCCGAAGGCACTCGGCGCGGGTCGTGCCGCGCCCGTGCACCTGGATGACCCAGGTGTCGCCGTCGCCCGCGGGGAACAGCCACGCCGGGCAGGGGCCGATCGTGGAGCCGATCAGCTCGGGGGTGAACGGGAGGTGCAGCTGCTCGGGGTGGTCGTAGTACCAGCCGCTGAACGCCGCTTCGGGCTCGAGCCGCGCGTCCGCCGGGACGTGGGTGAGGAGCTTGCGCTTGACGCTGGTGGCATCCTCCGAGAGCACCGAGCCGAGCTTGATGTAGTCCGAAGAGCCCGTCGTGAACAGTCCGTACCGGCCGGGAAGCTCGGTGTCGAGCGTGCGCGACAGCGTGATCGTCTGCGCAGCGGGGTCGAGCGCGAGGATGCGCGTGTCGGCCAGACGGCGTGCGGGCGTGACCACCTTGCGAGCCATCAGCACGGAGCCTGCGGCAAGCGCGCCGAGCGCACCGGCTAGGGCGACGCTCAACACGGTGAGCGCGGCCTTCACGCCGGCGACGAGAGCAGGGGATGCGGGGCGCACTGCGGCGCGCCTGGAGGCGACCATCGAGGCACCACTCTAGTCTGTCCGCGTGGCTGAGCAGCGTCCCCCCGCGGCATCGAGCGCCTTCGAGCAGGCCGCGCAGGCGGTGCGCGACATCCGCTTCCGCGCAGACCTCACCGTGCGTGAGATCGCCGCGCCGCAGGGCCTCGCGCCGGATGCGCTCGCCATCGCAGGGGATGTGCGCTCCTCCCCCGACGACACCGACTCCCCGTACGGCACCGGTCGCCTCGTGCTGCTGCACGATCCCGACGAACCGGCCCCGTGGAACGGCCCGTGGCGCATCGTCTGCTTCGCGCAGGCGCCCCTCGAGGCCGAGATCGGCATGGACCCCCTGCTCGCAGACGTGGCCTGGACCTGGCTCACCGACGCCCTGGAGTCGCGACATGCCGGCTTCCACTCGGCATCCGGCACCGCCACGAAGACCCTCTCGAAGGGGTTCGGCGCGCTGGAGGCGGAGGGCGAAGGGGCGCAGATCGAACTGCGCGCCTCGTGGTCGCCGGAAGGCGCGATCGCCCCGCACGTGGAAGCATGGGCGGAGTTGGTTTGCATGCTGGCCGGTCTCCCGCCCGGCTCGGAAGGGATCGCGATGCTCGGTTCGCACAGGTCGCCGCGTGGCTGATTACGAGGTGATCGATCAGCTCGCGCGCGCCGAGGAGGCTGCACGCCTGCTGGGTGACGGCGAAGGCCCGGTCGCCGTCGACGTCGAGCGGGCGTCCGGCTTCCGGTACTCGCAGCGGGCGTATCTCGTGCAGGTGTACCGCCGCGGCGCGGGAGTGTTCCTCTTCGACCCGCCGCCGATCGGCGACTTCCGCGCTCTCCAGGAGGCGATCGGTGGCGAGGAGTGGGTGCTCCACGCCGCCAGCCAGGACCTGCCCTCGCTGCGCGAGATCGGCCTCGAGCCCGCGAGTATCTTCGACACCGAGCTCGCGGCGCGCCTCCTGGGACACGAGCGTGTCGGCCTCGGCGCCGTAGTCGAGGACACGCTCGGGATCACCCTCGCCAAGGCGCACTCGGCGTCGGACTGGTCGACGCGGCCGTTGCCTCAGTCGTGGCTGGAGTACGCAGCGCTCGACGTCGAGCATCTCGTCGACGTGCGAGACAAGCTCGTTCAGGAGCTCGTCGAGCAGGGCAAGACAGGTTTCGCCGATGAGGAGTTCCGCGCGGTGCTCGAACGCGAGCCCAAACCGCCGCGTGAGGAGCCCTGGCGCCGTCTGTCGGGCCTGCACACCGTGCGTGGTCGCAAGGCGCTGGCGGTGGCGCGTGAGCTGTGGATCGCGCGTGAGGAGTTCGCACGGGAAGAGGATGTCGCACCCGGCCGGTTGGTCCCCGACCGGGCGCTCGTCGCCGCCGTGATCGCGAATCCCGCGTCGAAGAGCGCCCTGGGGACGCTGAAGGAGTTCACCGGACGGGCGAGCCGATCGCAGCTCGATCGGTGGTGGGCGGCGATCGAGGCCGGCCGCGCCGTCACCGAGCTTCCGCTCGAACGGTCGACCGGCGGCGACACGCTGCCCCCGCCCCGCGCGTGGGTCGATCGCAACCCGGAGGCCGACGTACGCCTGAAAGCAGCGCGCCCGGTCGTCGAGCACCGTGCCGAGGAGCTCCACATGCCGACGGAGAACCTGCTGACGCCCGAGCTGCTGCGCCGAGTCGCCTGGTCTCCCCCGCAACCGCTGACCGCGGCATCCGTCGGCGAGGTGCTGGCTGCTCTCGGAGCACGGCCTTGGCAGATTGCGCAGACTGCACAGGTTATCGCCGATGCTTTTGTCGGTTCCGTGCAAGCTGTGTCGGAGGCGTCGGAACCCGCTTCGTAGGTTTCCGCCACCCGATTCCGGCCGCTCCGCGGCCCCTCCTAGGCTGGCGGCATCCCTATTTTTGGAGGCAGAGTGGCCGAGATCTCGGACGTCTTCTTCGTCGATGGAATGCGCACCCCCTTCGGGCGCGCCGGCGAGAAGGGCATGTACTGGAACACCCGAGCGGACGACCTCGCCGTCAAGGCGACGATCGGGCTCATGGAGCGCAACCCGGGCGTTCCGAAGGACCGCATCGACGACGTCGCAATCGCCGCGACGTCGCAGACCGGCGACCAGGGGCTCACCCTCGGCCGCAGCGTCGCGATCCTGGCGGGACTCCCCCAGACCGTCCCGGGCTTCGCGATCGACCGAATGTGCGCGGGTGCCATGACGAGCGTCACGACCATGGCGGGCTCGATCGGCATGGGCATGTACGACTTCGCCCTCGCCGGCGGGGTCGAGCACATGGGCCACCACCCGATCGGCGGCAACGCCGACCCGAACCCGCGGTTCGTCGCGGAGAAGATGGTCGACCCCGGCGCGCTCAACATGGGCGTCACCGCCGAGCGCATCTTCGACCGGTTCCCGCACCTGACCAAGGAGCGCTCGGACCGGTTCGGCATGCTCAGCCAGCACAAGGTGCAGGCCGCGTACGACGCCGGCAAGATCCAGCCCGACCTGGTCCCCGTCGCGATCAAGGACGCCGAGGGCTCGTGGGGCCTCGCCACCGAGGACGAAGGTCGCCGTCCCCAGACGACGATGGAGGACCTCGCGGCGCTCAAGACGCCCTTCCGCCCGCACGGGCGCGTGACGGCGGGAACGTCGTCGCCGCTCACCGACGGGGCGACGATGTCGCTGCTGGCCGGTGGGCGCGCGGTGAAGGAGTTCGGTCTCGCACCCAAGATGAAGCTGGTGTCGTTCGCGTTCGCGGGCGTGCAGCCCGAGATCATGGGCATCGGCCCCATCCCGTCGACCGAGAAGGCACTCAAGAAGGCCGGCCTGACGATCGACGACATCGGCCTGTTCGAGCTGAACGAGGCCTTCGCGATCCAGGTCATCTCGCTGCTCGACCACTTCGGCATCGCCGACGACGACCCGCGCGTGAACCCCTGGGGCGGTGCGATCGCCTTCGGCCACCCGCTCGCCGCCTCCGGCACCCGCCTCATGATCCAGCTCGCGGCGCACTTCGCCGAGCGTCCGGACGTCCGCTACGGCCTCACGGCGATGTGCGTGGGCCTCGGTCAGGGCGGCTCGGTCATCTGGGAGAACCCGCACTACGACGGCAAGCGGAAGAAGTAAGGGTCAGCACGAATGACGAACACCGTTTCTGAACAGTACGCGGAGATCGACTTCTCCCCCATCCTCGCCGTCACCGAAGGCGAGGTGATCACGCACTCGCGGGTGCGCGACATCCGTCTCTCCTCCGGCAAGGTGCTCGCCCTCGTCACACTCGACAACGGGCGCGACCACACCCGGCCCAACACGCTGGGCCCGGCCACGATGATCCAGCTCGGCGAGACGCTCGACGCCCTCAAGGCGCGCGCGTCCGACGGCGAGATCCAGGCGGTCGGCATCACCGGCAAGCAGTACATCCTCGCCGCCGGCGCCGACCTGTCCGACATCTCGAAGGTGGGCTCGAAGGACGACGCGCGCCTGGTCGCGCAGCTCGGCCACAAGGTGTTCGGCAAGCTGTCCGAGCTCGGCGTGCCGACGTTCGCCTTCGTGAACGGGCTCGCGCTCGGCGGTGGCCTCGAGATCGCGCTGAACTCCACGTACCGGACGGTGGATGCCTCCGCCGCCGCGATCGCGCTGCCCGAGGTGTTCCTGGGCATCATTCCCGGCTGGGGCGGGGCGTACCTGCTGCCGAACCTCATCGGCATCGAGAACGCGCTCGAGGTGGTCATCTCGAACCCGCTCAAGCAGAACCGCATGCTCAAGCCGCAGCAGGCGTTCGACTACGGCATCGTCGACGCGATCTTCCCCGCGGCGAACTACCTCGAGGACTCGCTGGCGTGGGCCGACGGCGTGCTGACCGGCAAGACCAAGGTGGAGCGCAAGCACGAGCCGGGCAAGATCGAGCGGCTGACCAAGTGGCCGATCGCCGTCAAGATGGCGCGCGGCATGCTCGAGTCCAAGATCGGGACGGTGCCGAAGTCGCCGTACGCGGCGCTGGAGCTCCTCGAGAAGGCGAAGAGCGGCACGAAGGCCGAAGGCTTCGCCCGTGAGGACGAGGCGCTGGCCGAGCTCGTCACCGGCGACCAGTTCGCGGCATCCATGTATGCATTCGATCTGGTGCAGAAGCGTGCGAAGCGCCCCGTCGGCGCCCCCGACAAGGCGCTCGCGAAGAAGGTCGCCAAGGTCGGCATCATCGGCGCCGGCCTCATGGCGAGCCAGTTCGCGCTGCTGTTCGTGCGCAAGCTGCAGGTGCCGGTGCTCATCACCGACCTCGACCAGGCCCGTGTCGACAAGGGCGTGGCGTACATCCACGACGAGATCGGCAAGCTGGAGGCCAAGGGACGCCTCGACGGCGACGCGGCCAACAGGCTGCGGGCCCTGGTCACCGGCACGACCGACAAGAGCCTGTACGCGGACTGCGACTTCGTCATCGAGGCGGTGTTCGAAGAGGTCGGCGTCAAGCAGCAGGTCTTCGGCGAGATCGAGCAGATCATCGCCGAGGACGCGATCCTCGCGACCAACACCTCGTCGCTGTCGGTCGAGGAGATCGGCGCGAAGCTCGCCCACCCGGAGCGTCTCGTCGGCTTCCACTTCTTCAACCCGGTGGCGGTCATGCCGCTGATCGAGATCGTGAAGACGCCGCAGACGTCGGATGCCGCCCTTTCGACGGCGTTCGTGGTCGCGAAGAACCTCGGCAAGAACGCGGTGCTCACCGCCGACGCGCCGGGCTTCGTCGTCAATCGCCTGCTCGCCAAGGTCATGGGTGAGGCTGCGCGCGCCGTCTACGAGGGCACCCCTATCGCGGAGGTCGAGAAGGCGTTCGCGCCCCTTGGGCTGCCGATGGGGCCGTTCCAGCTCATCGACCTCGTCGGGTGGAAGGTCGCGGCCCACGTGCAGGACACCATGGTGGATGCCTTCCCGGACCGGTTCTACGCGAACGAGAACCTCCACGCCCTCGCCGAGCTGCCGGAGGTCGTCGAGAAGGACAAGGGCGGGCGCGTCACGGGCTGGACCAAGGCGGCCGAGAAGGCGCTCAAGCCCGCGGTGGGCTCGACACCCGCCTCGGCCGGGACGATCCTCGCGCGCGTGCAGGACGGCCTCGCGCAGGAGATCAAGCTCATGCTCGACGAGGGCGTGGTCCCGGAGGTGGAGGACATCGACCTGTGCCTCATCCTCGGCGCCGGCTGGCCGTTCATCGACGGTGGGGCGTCGCCCTACCTCGACCGCGAGGGCGCATCCGAGCGTGCCTTCGGCGACACCTTCCACCACCCAGTGATCAAGGGCATCGGCGGCTGACACCGCGCGACCTCCTCGCAAGGGCGCATCCTCCTCGGAGGGTGCGCCCTTGCCGGTTCCCAGCGCGGGCGAGGGCCGATCGCCGCGCGCCGGCGGAACGTCGGTGCTCACTTCGCGGAACGTGGTGCGTCCGAACCGTGAACACTCGCCGCTGGGAGGCCACCACGGCGCATCGCGCTGCGCTGGGCACGGCATTCTGTCCCTGTCGGATGGTTCGAACGGGAGGTGTCCGGATGCTGGATGTGATCTCTGGGATGTTCAGCGGCAGCGCGCTCGGGGTGCTGGTCAAGACCAGCGGGGCCGCGCTGACGCTGCTCGTAGTCGTGCCCGCCCTCATGAAGCTGTTCCTGGTGACGGTCGACGAGGGTTCCACCGCGATCCGCACCCGCAACGGCAAGCCGATCATCCGCAGGGTCAGGGGCGCCGACGACGGACGCGGCGAGGTCGTGGTGCTGCGTCCGGGGACCCACGGGGCGTTCCCGATCCTCTACTGGTACCGTCTGGTCGACGTTCGGGCGCGCTCGACCGACCTCCCTGCTCGCAGCCTCACCGCCGCGAGCGGGCATCAGCACCTCGTGCACGCGTCGTTCGACTGGCGGCCGATCGTCACCGGCCACGACCTGCGCGTTCTGGAGCTGGACGTCGTCAACGTGAAGGAGCGGGCGGGCAACATCGTGGGCGCTGCGCTGCGCGATCTCGTGCACGAACTGGACGGCGCGGTGCTGCCGCCGAACGACCTCCTGTCGCCGCGCGTGGTCGCGGCGTGCGCAGAACTCGTGCGGACGGACTGCGGCATCGAGCTGCTGCGGGTCATCGTCACGGGCGATGCGCTCACCGACGGCTACCTGCTGTCGCAGGCGATCACGCCGCGCCGGACGGACGCGACCTCACCCGAATGGGATGCCGCGGCATCCGTCCTCGCGACCCGCTTCTCGTCCGTCTAGCCGCGCCGGTCGCGCGACAGCGAGGTCATCACCGGGATCTCCGTGGTCTGTGTCGATTCGCTGTTCTGGGCACCGCGCGCCACCGGAATCCTGGTGCCCAGCACCTGGGCGACGACATCGTGCGCGATCTTCGCCGGCGTCAGGCCGGCGTCCTCGAGGATCTGCTCACGGCTCGCGTGATCGATGAACGCATCGGGCACCCCGAGCTCGTCGACCGCGGTGTCGACCCCTGCCTCGCGCAGCACCTGTCGCACGCGCGTGCCGATGCCGCCGACCCGGATGCCGTCCTCGATCGTGATGACCAGGCGGTGGGATGCCGCGAGCTCGACGATCGACGGCCGCACCGGCACGACCCACCGGGGGTCGACGACGGTGGCGCCGATGCCCTGTGCGCGGAGGCGCTCGGCGACGTCGACGGCGATGTGCGCCATAGGGCCGATGCCGACGAGCAGCACGTCGTGCGCGTCAGAGCGCACCAGCACGTCGACGCCGTCATCGAGGCGCTCGACCGCCGGCAGCTCGGGGCTGACGCCACCCTTCGGGAAGCGGATCACCGTGGGGCCGTCGTCGATGGCGACCGCCTCCTGCAGCTCCTCACGCAGGCGCGCGCCGTCGCGGGGCACGGCGATGCGGATGTTCGGCACGATCTGCAGCATGGCCAGGTCCCAGATGCCGTGATGGCTCGGTCCGTCGGGGCCGGTCACCCCGGCGCGGTCCAGCACGAAGGTTACGCCGGCGCGGTGGAGGGCGACATCCATCAGCACCTGGTCGAACGCGCGGTTCATGAACGTCGCGTAGATGGCGACGACCGGGTGCAGGCCGCCGAAGGCGAGACCGGCCGCCGAGGCGACGGCGTGCTGCTCGGCGATCCCGACGTCGTAGACGCGGTCGGGGAATCGCTGTGCGAACGCGAGCAGGCCGGTCGGGCGCAGCATCGCCGCAGTCATCGCGATGACGTCGTCGCGCGCATCGCCCACCGCGACGAGCTCGTCGGCGAAGACGTCGGTCCAGGCGACACCGCCCGTCGCACCGAGCGACTCGCCCGTGATCGGGTCGATCTTGCCGACCGCATGGAACTGGTCGGCCTCGTCCTCCAGAGCCGGGGCGTAGCCGCGGCCCTTCTCGGTGATGGCGTGGACGATGACGGGAGCGCCGTACGACTTGGCGAGCTCGAGGGTCTCGATCAGCGTCGGCAGGTCGTGACCGTCGACGGGGCCGAGGTACTTGATGTCGAGGTTCGAGTAGAGGGCCGCGTTGTTGGTGAACCGCGACAGGAAGCCGTGCGTGCCCCCGCGAACGCCGCGATAGACGGCGCGTGCGGCGGGACCGAGCTTGCGGAACAGGTCGTCGGAGCCGCGGTGCAATGTGCGGTATGACTCCGCCGTGCGGACACGGTTGAGGTAGCGGGCCATCCCGCCGATCGTCGGGGCGTACGAGCGACCGTTGTCGTTGACGACGATCACGAGGTTGCGGTCGTTGTCGTCGGAGATGTTGTTGAGCGCCTCCCACGTCATTCCGCCGGTGAGCGCGCCATCGCCGACGACGGCGACGACGTGCCGGTCCTTGCGGCCGGTGCGCGTCAGCGCGCGGGAGACCCCGTCCGCCCAGCTCAGCGAGCTCGACGCGTGCGACGACTCGACGACGTCATGCGGACTCTCCGAGCGCTGCGGGTAGCCGGCCAGGCCGTCGCGCGCACGCAGGTTCGTGAAGTCCTGGCGCCCGGTGAGCAGCTTGTGCACGTACGACTGGTGGCCGGTGTCGAAGATCATCGGGTCGTTCGGCGAATCGAACACGCGGTGCAGGGCGACCGTCAGCTCGACGACCCCGAGGTTGGGGCCCAGGTGGCCACCCGTGCGTGCGACGTTCTCGACGAGGAAGCCGCGGATCTCGTCCGCGAGCTGCTCGAGCTGATCCATGGTCAGCGCGTCGAGGTCGCGGGGTCCGGTGATGGACGACAGCAGCGACATCCCCGCTCCTTTCCGGCCCGGGAAGGGCTCTGCAAGTCTACCCGGGGCATGAAGGGGGGACCGGATGCCGCAGCATCCGGTCCCCCGTGAATCAGCTGTCAGACCAGCGAGCGCAGCACGTACTGCAGGATGCCGCCGTTTCGGTAGTAGTCCGCCTCACCGGGCGTGTCGATGCGGACGACCGCGTCGAACTCGACAGTCGCCTTGCCGGGAGCGGAGAACTCGCTCGGCTCGGCGGTGACGCGCACCGTCTTCGGCGTGACGCCCTCGTTGAGCTGCTCGAGCCCGGAGATCGAGACGATCTCGGTGCCGTCGAGTCCGAGCGACGCCCAGCTCTCGCCGGCCGGGAACTGCAGGGGGACGACGCCCATGCCGATGAGGTTCGAGCGGTGGATGCGCTCGAAGCTCTCGGTGATGACCGCCTTGACGCCCAGGAGGCTCGTACCCTTGGCCGCCCAGTCGCGGGACGAGCCGGAGCCGTACTCCTTGCCGCCGAAGATGACGAGCGGGGTGCCCGCGGCCTGGTAGTTCTGGCTGGCGTCGTAGATGAACGACTGCGGGCCGCCCTCCTGCGTGAAGTCGCGGGTGAGACCGCCCTCCACCTCGGCGCCGTCGTTGACAGCGCGCACCAGCTGGTTCTTCAGGCGGATGTTCGCGAACGTCCCCCGGATCATCACCTCGTGGTTGCCGCGGCGCGAGCCGTACGAGTTGAAGTCCTTGCGGTCGACGCCGTGCTCGGCGAGGTACTTGCCCGCCGGGCTGTCGGCCTTGATGTTTCCCGCCGGGCTGATGTGGTCGGTGGTGACCGAGTCCAGCAGCGTGGCCATCACGCGCGCGCCCGAGATGTCGGTGACCGGCGTCAGCTCCATCGTCATGCCGTCGAAGTACGGGGGCTTGCGCACGTAGGTGGATGCGTCATCCCACTCGAACACGTCACCCGTCGGGGTCGGGAGGGTCCGCCACCGCTCGTCGCCCTCGAAGACACTCGCGTACTGATGGGTGAACATGTCCTTGTTGATCGACGAGTCGATCGTCGCCTGCACCTCGGCCGAGTCGGGCCAGATGTCGCGCAGGAACACGTCGTTGCCATCCTGGTCGGTGCCGAGCGGGTCGACCTCGAAGTCGAAGTTCATCGAACCCGCGAGGGAGTACGCGATCACGAGAGGCGGGCTCGCAAGGTAGTTCATCTTCACGTCGGGGTTGATGCGGCCCTCGAAGTTGCGGTTGCCCGAGAGGACGGCCGTCACGGCGAGGTCGTTCTCGTTGATCGCCGCCGACACCTCCTCGATGAGCGGGCCCGAGTTGCCGATGCACGTGGTGCAGCCGTAGCCCACCGTGAAGAAGCCGAGCTCTTCGAGGTCCTTGGTGAGCCCCGCCTTCTCGTAGTAGTCGGTGACGACCTTCGAGCCGGGCGCGAGGGTGGTCTTGACCCACGGCTTGGCCTTGAGGCCCTTCCTCACGGCGTTGCGCGCGAGCAGACCCGCCGCCAGCATGACCGACGGGTTCGACGTGTTCGTGCAGGACGTGATCGCGGCGATCGTCACGGCGCCGTGGTCGAGGACGAACTTCTCGCCGCCCTCGAGCGTCACCGGGGTCGGCTTCGACGCCGTCGCCGGCGCGTGGCTGTGGTGGTGGTGCTCGTGGCGGCTGTACTCGTCCTCGGGCGAGTTTCCGGGCGGGTCGGAGGCCGGGAACGACTCCGAGCCCTCGAGATCGACCAGATCGTGGTCGACCTCGGCGTAGTTGGTGAGGTCGCTCTCGAACTGCTGCTTCGCCTGCGACAGCACGATGCGGTCCTGCGGGCGCTTGGGGCCGGCGATCGACGGAACGACCGTGGACAGGTCGAGCTCCATGTACTCGCTGAAGACCGGCTCGCGCGAGGGGTCGTGCCAGAGCGACTGCTCCTTCGCATACGCCTCGACCAGCGCGAGCTGCTGCTCGTCACGGCCCGTCAGGCGCAGATAATCGACGGTCACGCTGTCGATCGGGAACATCGCGGCGGTCGAGCCGAACTCCGGGCTCATGTTGCCGATGGTGGCGCGGTTCGCGAGCGGAACGGACGCCACGCCCTCGCCGTAGAACTCGACGAACTTGCCGACAACGCCGTGCTTGCGCAGCATGTCGGTGATGGTCAGCACGACATCGGTGGCCGTGACGCCGGTCGGGATCGCGCCCGAGAGCTTGAAGCCGACGACCTTGGGGATGAGCATCGACACCGGCTGACCGAGCATGGCCGCCTCCGCCTCGATGCCGCCGACGCCCCAGCCGAGGACGCCGAGCCCGTTGACCATGGTCGTGTGCGAGTCGGTGCCGACGCAGGTGTCGGGGTAGGCGCGCAGGACGCCGCCCACCGAACGGTCGTAGATCACCTTCGCGAGGTGCTCGATGTTCACCTGGTGGACGATGCCCGTGCCCGGAGGGACGACCTTGAAGTCGTCGAACGCGGTCTGGCCCCAGCGCAGGAACTGGTACCGCTCGCCGTTGCGCTCGTACTCGATCTCGACGTTGCGCTCGAGGGCGTTCTCGGTGCCGAACAGGTCGGCGATCACCGAGTGGTCGATGACCATCTCGGCCGGCGACAGCGGGTTGATCTTCGTCGGGTCGCCGCCCAGCGCGGTGACGGCCTCACGCATGGTGGCGAGGTCGACGATGCACGGAACGCCGGTGAAGTCCTGCATCACGACGCGAGCGGGCGTGAACTGGATCTCGGTGTTCGGCTCGGCTGCGGCATCCCACGACCCGAGAGCCTGGATCTGCTCCTTGGTGACGTTCGCGCCGTCCTCGGTGCGCAGCAGATTCTCGAGCAGCACCTTGAGGCTGAACGGGAGCTTCTCGTAGCCCGCGACCGTGTCGATGCGGAAGATCTCGTAGTCGGTGCTGCCGACCGTCAGGGTGCTCTTCGCACCGAAGCTGTCAACCGTGGACACGTCTGTCTCCTTCGTCGGCGGCGGGATCGTACCGGAGTCCGGCATCCCCATCTTCCCCCGCAGAGAAGCCCGCGGCTAGTGAGGCCGACCTAACGGATCGGGGGAAAATTATCTTGATGTCAAGATAAATGTATCACTTCGGCGCACGGGGATAGAGCGCGCGCACGGCGAGCCACGTGACGGCGACCAGCGGCGCGAACAGCGGCAGCCCCATCACCAGCTTGAGTGTGCCGAGCGCGGTGACATCTCCGGCGAAGTAGAGCGGCACCTGCACGATGAGGCGCAGCGCGAACAGCGCGCCCCAGGCGAGCGACAGCCAGAAGAACACGCGTCGCTTGCGGCGATCCGCGCGCCACGCGGTGCCCTCCCCCATCAGGAACCCGACAGCGAGGCCGATGAGCGGCCAGCCGATAAGGGCCGAAACGATGAACGCCGTGCCGTAGATCGTGTTGGTGAGGAAGCCCGGGATGAAGCTGTCCTCTCCTCTGCCGGTCCACAGCGACAGTCCGGCGGCGGCGGCCGCCGCGATGAGCCCGCCGATGGCGGCACTCGCGGACTGCCGCTGGATGAGCCTGACCGCGGTGAACACGGCGGCGAGGCCGACCGACAGGCCGAGGCTCAGCAGCAGGTTGCCGGAGCGGCTCTCGGGGTCGTACGTCGCGGTCCAGGTGACGAGGAACACGAGGCCCGGAAGAACGGATTCCAGGATGCCGCGCCAGCCCCCCATCGCGGACCAGACGACGTGACCCGTGCTCTTGCCCTCTGCCGGATCCAGTCCCGCCCGGCGGGCCGCGTCGCCGAGTGCGGCGCCGAGGACCTCGGATGCCGAGGCCGGAGCTTCCGTCGCAGCTTCGGGGGCAGCATCCGCCTCTGCGCCGGACGGACCGACGGCCCTTTCGTTCGGGGCCGCTGCCTCAGCGGGAGGGCTCGTCGCCGGCTCGGACGAGGAGTCGTCCGCGCGCGCGCTGTCGCTCACGCCGATCCCGGCGTGGCCGGCATGCGCAGCGGGATGAGGTCGCGCGGCGGCATCGGCGAGCCGCCCCGCACGACGACGATCGAGCGGAACAGGTCCTCGACGGCGGCGGCCGCCTCGACGTCGGCCGTGGCCGCCCCGCCGATGACGCCGCGCAGGAACCAGCGCGGTCCGTCCACGCCGACGAAGCGGGCGAGACGTTTGCCCGCGGTGCCGTCCGGTCCGGCGACGACGGGCACCTCGGCGAGAAGTTCAGGGCCCAGCGGGCCTTCCCGCTCCTCGACACGGCCACCCTGCTGGCGGATCTGCTGGCGGATCTGCTCACGGGTCTCCTCCCAGAGCCCCGCCGATCGCGGTGCGGCGAAAGGCTGCACCTGCAGCGTCGAGTCGGCGTAGTCCAGGCCGACGGCGACGATGCGCTTGGTCTGCTCCTCGACCTCGAGGCGCAGGTTCAGCCCCTCGCGCGGCAGGATCTTGATGCCGCCGAGGTCGATGTACGGACGCACCGGGTTTGCTTCGGACTCGTCGAACGGTCCGGTCGTGGCGCGGTCCTCCGGCGCGACCTTGCGGGGTCCGTCGGCGGCTGAGGGGTCGGTCATGCGAGGATTCCATCCTTCTGGTAGCCCGTGGAGCCGAAGCCGCCCTCGCCGCGCACACTGTCGGGCAGGGTCTCCACGGGAATGAAAACGGCGCGAGGCACCGGCATCACGATGAGCTGCGCGACGCGGTCGCCCACTTCGATGTCGTGGGCGTGCTCGCGATCGGTGTTGAGCAGGATGACCTTGATCTCGCCGCGATAGCCGGCGTCGATCGTCCCGGGGGCGTTGACGATGGTGATGCCGTGCTTGGCCGCGAGGCCGCTGCGGGGCACGACGAAGGCCACGTAGCCGTCGGGCAGCGCGATGCGGACGCCCGTGCCGACGAGCGCGCGCTCACCGGGTCCGAGGTGCACCGCCTCGGCGGCGACCAGGTCGGCTCCGGCATCTCCGGGGTGCGCGTACACCGGGACGTCGGGGGCGATAATGGGGACGTCCACCGTTTCAGTCACCCAACGAGGGTAATGCAGAACTCCATGCGTCACGCCGATGCTCCCAGCGGCCGCAGCGACCGCTCCCGGGAGCGGTACCGCGAGCGATTGGGCCCCTCGCTCTGGATCCTGGTCGCAGCTGCGCTGGCGGCACCGATGGCGGCGCTCGTCCTCACTCCCATCGACACGACGATCGCGCTCGTGGTAGGTGCCGGAATCGGTGTGGTGCTGATCGCACTCATGATCGCGGCCGCGCCGGTGGTCGAGGTCCGGGACGGCGAACTGCGCGCCGGGCGGGCGCACATCGGCGTGGACTTCCTCGGGACGCCCGAGGTGCACGTCGACGATGATGCGCGCCATGCGCGCGGTGCGGGTCTCGACCCGCGGTCGTGGCATCTGATCCGGGGTGGGATCGACGGGATCGTCGTGATCCCCGTGACCGACGTCGACGACCCGACGACCGCGTGGGTGATCTCCTCGCGGACGCCGGATCGACTTTCCGCCGCTGTGCGGCGGGCTCAGATCACGCGGAGCACTCCAGGCACATAGGGCCGTCGGCGGTCTCGTGATCGAGCTGGGAACGGTGCTTCACGAGGAAGCAGTTCGAACAGGTGAACTCGTCCTCCTGGGGCGGGAGAACGACGACGTCGAGCTCGAGGTCCGACAGATCGGCACCGGGCAGCTCGAACCCCGACGGGTTGTCGGCATCCTCCGCGTCGACCGAGCCCGAGAGCTTGTCGGGGACGCGCTCCTTGAGCGCTTCGATCGACTCGCTGTCGTCCTCTGTCTTGCGGGGGGCGTCGTAATCGGTGGCCATGCGTGAACGTCTCAACTTCCGGGTATCGCGGGTGCGCTCGCCCTTGCGGGCGGCGATAGTTTGCACGACGGTTCCTCTTTTCGCAAATGCGTCCGGCGGTGTCGACCCCGTGCGTCGCGTGAAACTCGCGGCACGCGCGGGATATTCCCGGTCACCGCACTCCCCTGTGACACGATGGGGCGGATCAGGCAGGAACGACTGCCAGGAGCCCGTGAGCCCAAGGGAAAATTGAAGGGGCGTTCGCAATGGAACAGCTCAAGGTCATCGGAACCGAGGACGACAAGCTCATCCTGGCGACCGAGTCCGGCGAGAGATTCTCGCTCGACGTGGACGACGTCCTGCGTGTCGAGCTGCGCAAGGCGCGGCGCGACCGCGATACCGATGTGCAGGCGCCGCGCGCCAGCCCGCGTGAGATCCAGGCCCACATCCGCTCAGGGCTGTCGGCGCGAGAGGTCGCCGAGCTTCTCGGCGCCCGTGTCGAGGACGTCGTCCGCTTCGAAGGACCCGTGCTGGCCGAGCGCGAGCACGTCGTCGGTCAGGCGCTGGCCGTGCCCGTTCTCCTCGGCGGCGATTTCGAGGGCGACGGTCAGACGACGTTCGGCTCCGCAGTGCGCGGCAAGCTGGCCGAGGCAGGCGCCGTCGGCGAGCGGTGGACCAGCTGGAAAGCGCCGACCGGGTGGACCGTCAAGCTCGAGTTCACCGCGAACGACATCGGCCACGACGCACGCTGGGGCTTCGATCCTCGCCGGAGCACGTTGTCACCACTGAACTCCGACGCGATCCAGCTGTCTCGGCAGGGATCATTGCCCGAGGGACTGATCCCGCGCCTGCGCGCTCTGGAGACCGTGCCGGCGAAGGACGACTCCCGCTTCGACAGCGGCGCCTTCGGCCCCCGCGGTCTTCCCGACGCCGACATCGAGTCGCCCGAGATCCCGGCCCCCGCCGCCCCCGCCGTCCAGGAGGCGGCGATAAAGCGGGCGAGCGAGCCCACCATCGTCACCTCGGCGGAGACAGCCGACCTGCTAGAGGCGTTGCGCCGCCGCCGCGGTCAGCGCGAGCCGCTGCCCGGGGTGGACGAGGTTGCCGCGCCGCAGCGCTCGTCGGCGCCCGTCGCCCTGTTCGACGCCCTCGAGCCGGGCTACGACGGGGCGCCAGCCGACGAGGAGCCGCCGGCATCCGACTTCCAGGCCCCCACTCCCGCGGCGGTGGCGGAGGCCGGTCGTCGCAACAAGGGACGCACCTCGATGCCCTCGTGGGACGAGATCGTCTTCGGCGCCCGCTCCGACGACTGACGCCCGCTCAGGCGAACGCGCCGAGCCGGATGAGCGGCACGATCCGCTCCTCATCGGTCAGCGACCCGTGTTGCCCGATCATCTTCTGCGGCGCCTTGTCGGCGAGGCGATCGTCGTAGTACGCGATCCCGGCGCGAGCGGCCACGATCACATCCCCGATCCTCCCGGCGACCTCGGGATCCACCGCGCCGATGAGGCCCGACGCCTCGAGCTCGGCGCGGGAGAAGACCCATGACCGGGATGCCTCAGCCTCTCGCCAGCGCGTGAGCACGGCATCCGCTTCTCCCGGCTCGGAGTAGAGCTGCAGCAGGCGCGGCTCGCCGCCGATCAGGCGCACGCCCTCGAGCAGGTCGTCGCCCTCCTTCAGGAGGATCTGACGGTGCCGCGGCACGTCGATCATGCCGTGATCGGAGGTCACCACCACTCCGGTGCCCCGGTCGATCGACGCCGCCAGGGTGCGCGCCGCGGCGTCGACCCTCTCCAGAGCGGCGACCCACTCGTCCGACTCCCAGCCGCGCTTGTGGCCGATCGCGTCGAGATCGGCCGCGTAGAGATAGACGAGGGAACCCGGATGCCGCGCCGCGAGGTCGGCGGCGACCCGCACGCGTTCGTCGAGGTCGTCGGCGCCGTGGAACTCGGCGTCGCCGAGCGTCGCGGCGGTGAATCCCGTGCGCGCGTACTCGTTGCGCGAGACGGCGAAGAACGGTCGGCCGAGCGTGGCCGACAGCGGGGCGGCGCGCTGGAACGAGAGCGGGAGGCCGTCGGTGTCCCAGCCGCGCAGCATGTTCACGACGTCGTCGGTGCCGGGGATGCGTGCCCGATAGCCGACGATCCCGTGCGCGCCGGGCAGCACGCCCGTGAGGAGGCTCGTCAGCGCCGCTGCCGTGGTCGAGGGGAAGACGGTGCGTGCGGCATCCCGTTTCGTCCGCGCCTCGCTGAGGAAGCGCGCGTGTCCCGCGCGGGCGGCGAGGTTCGACACGCCCAGCCCGTCGATCACCCACACGATCGCGCTGCGCGCCGGTGCGAACCACTCGGATCCGCCGTTCAGCGCTGCCGACATCTCGGGCACGACACGGGTGAGGCTCCGGGCGCGCGGCGGGTCCGCGGGTAGGCTGAGGGACATCGGGGCCAGTCTCGCACACCGCGGCCGCGCCCCACCGCTCCCGCCGTCACCCGAGGCTTCATCGACACATGCCCGCTTCCCGCACCGATTCCTCACCCGCCGACCACGGACGCATCGAGGACGTCGACGTCTCGTCCGAGATGCAGACGTCGTTCCTCGAGTACGCGTACTCGGTGATCTATTCGCGCGCACTTCCCGACGCGCGCGACGGGCTGAAGCCGGTGCAGCGGCGCATCCTCTTCCAGATGGCCGACATGGGCCTGCGCCCGGACCGCGGGCACGTCAAGAGTGCGCGCGTCGTCGGCGAGGTGATGGGAAAGCTGCACCCGCACGGCGACGCCCCCATCTACGACGCCCTGGTGCGTCTCGCCCAGCCGTTCTCGCTGCGCGTGCCCCTCGTCGACGGTCACGGCAACTTCGGCTCGCTCGACGACGGCCCCGCCGCCCCGCGCTACACCGAGGCTCGCCTCGCCCCGCCCGCGCTCGCGCTCACCGAGAATCTCGACGAGGACGTCGTCGACTTCATCCCGAACTACGACGGGCAGTTCCAGCAGCCCGAGGTGCTGCCGGCCGCGTTCCCGAACCTCCTCGTCAACGGCACGACCGGCATCGCGGTCGGCATGGCCACCAACATGGCGCCGCACAATCTCATCGAGGTGGTCGGCGCGGCGACCCATCTGCTCGACAATCCCGAGGCGACCGTCGACGAGCTCATGGAGTACGTGCCGGGGCCGGACCTCCCCGGCGGGGGCATCATCGTCGGCCTCGACGGCATCAAGGACGCGTACACGAACGGACGCGGAAGCTTCCGCACGCGCGCGAAGGTGTCGATCGAGTCGCTGGGTCCCCGCCGCACCGGTCTCATCGTCACCGAGCTGCCGTACCTCGTCGGCCCGGAGCGGGTGATCGAGAAGATCAAGGACGCCGTCAACGCCAAGAAGCTGCAGGGCATCGCCGACGTCACCGATCTCACCGACCGCCACCACGGACTGCGCCTGGTCATCGGCATCAAGACCGGCTTCGACCCGCAGGCGGTGCTCGACCACCTCTACCGGCTGACGCCGCTCGAGGACTCGTTCAGCATCAACAACGTCGCCCTCGTCGAAGGGCAGCCGCAGACCCTCGGTCTCCGGGAGCTTCTGCGGGTCTACCTCGACCATCGCATCAGCGTCGTCACCCGGCGCAGCCGCTACCGCCTCGCGCGCCGCAAGGAACGCCTGCACCTCGTCGAGGGCCTCCTCATCGCGATCCTCGACATCGACGAGGTCATCCAGGTCATCCGCACCTCGGATGACGGCGAGCAGGCGCGCTCGCGCCTGATGAGCGTCTTCGACCTGTCCGAACCGCAGGCCGAGTACATCCTCGAGCTGCGATTGCGGCGGTTGACGAAGTTCTCCCGCATCGAGCTCGAGACCGAGCGCGACAATCTCAAGAAAGAGATCGCGCTGCTCGAGGAGCTCCTCGGCAGCGATGTGCTCCTCCGCGCGCAGGTGGCGCAGGAGCTGGATGCCGCAGCCGAGGCGTTCGGCACGCCGCGGCGCACGCTGCTGCTCAACGGCGGTCCGGTGCAGCCGCGCTCGCGCGCCGCGGCGGCCGCCGTCGACCTGCAGATCGCGGACGCACCGTGTCGCGTCTTCCTCTCGGCCACCGGACGCATGGTCCGTGCCGAGCTGGTGGCCGATGCGCCGGGTGGCGGCGTCGTGGCGCCGGCACGCCGCTCGAAGCACGACGCCATCCGCTCGTCGGTGGACGCGACCACCCGTGGCGACATCGGCGCGGTGACGAACCTCGGCCGCCTGGTGCGCCTCTCCCCCGTCGACCTGCCCTCGGTCCCCGGCAACTCGGTGCAGCTCGGCGCCGGGACGCGTGCCGATCAGTACCTCGGGCTGAGCGGCGGCGAGCACGTCGTCGCCCTGGTCCCGCTCGCCGACGCCCCGCCGATCGCCGTCGGCACGGCGCAGGGGATCGTGAAGCGCATCGCCGCGAGCGAGATCGCCAACAAGCACGACATCGAGATCATCTCGCTCAAGGATGGCGACCGTGTGGTCGGCGCCGCGCCCGCCTCCGACGGCGCGGAACTGGTGTTCGTCGCCAGCGACGCCCAGCTGCTGCGTTTCGACGCGTCCTCGGTGCGGCCGCAGGGCCGTTCCGCCGGCGGCATGGCGGGCATCCGTCTGACGGACGGTGCGCACGTCATCGCGTTCGACGTCGTCGGCCCCTCGGAGTTCGACGCCGTCGTGGTGACGATCGCCGGCTCGACGACAGCGCTCGCGGGCACCGATGCCGTCAGCGCCAAGGTCTCGCTCTTCAGCGAGTTCCCCGCCAAGGGCCGTGCGACCGGCGGCGTCCGCGCCCACCGGTTCCTCCGCGGCGAAGATGCGCTGACGATCGCCTGGGTCGGCACCGACCCGCGTGCGGTCGGCGCCGATGGGGCGGTCCGCGCGCTGCCCGACTCGGGCGCGAAGCGCGACGCCTCGGGCACGGCGCTCGACGGCGTCATCGCCGCGGTCGGCACCGGCATCCGCTGACGTTCACCGGGGGTTGAGCGAGCGAGGAACGAGCGACACGAAACGCGTCGAGCAGCAGACGGCGTTTCGTCTCGCTCCGCTCGCTCGACGACCGGTGGTCGTCAGGCGTCGATGCGCTCGCGCGCGAGCCGGTCGCTGGAGTCGATGATGAACTCCTTGCGCGGCGCGACGTCGTTGCCCATGAGCAGCTCGAAGACGGATGCCGCAGCCTCGGCATCCTGCATCCGCACGCGGCGGAGGGTGCGGCCGGCACGGTCCATGGTCGTCGTCGCGAGCTGGTCGGCGTCCATCTCGCCCAGGCCCTTGTAGCGCTGGACCGGCTCCTGCCAGCGCTTGCCGGCCTTGGTCAGCTTGGTGAGCAGACCGTGAAGCTCGCCCTCGGAGTAGGTGTAGATCGTGTCGTTCGGCTTGGATCCGGGATTCATCACGACCACGCGGTGCAGCGGGGGAACGGCGGCGTACACGCGGCCCTCGTCGATGAGCGGGCGCATGTAGCGGAAGAAGAGGGTGAGCAGCAGCGTGCGGATGTGCGCGCCGTCGACGTCGGCGTCGCTCATCAGGATGATCTTGCCGTAGCGCGCCGTCTCGAGGTCGAAGGAGCGACCCGAGCCCGCGCCGATCACCTGGATGATCGCGGCGCACTCTGCGTTCGAGAGCATGTCGCTGATGGACGCCTTCTGCACGTTGAGGATCTTGCCGCGAATCGGCAGAAGGGCCTGGAACTCGCTGTTGCGCGCGAGTTTCGCGGTGCCGAGGGCCGAGTCGCCCTCGACGATGAACAACTCCGACTCGGCGACGTCGTTCGACCGGCAGTCGGCGAGCTTCGCCGGCAGCGACGACGACTCCAGGGCGTTCTTGCGGCGCTGGGTCTCTTTGTGCGTGCGCGCCGAGATGCGCGCCTTCATCTCGGAGACGATCTTGTCGAGCAGGAGTGAGGTCTGCGCCTTGTCGTCGCGCTTGGCCGAGGTGAAGCGTGCGGTCAACTCGCGGATGATGACGTTCGACACGATCTGACGGACCGCCGGGGTGCCGAGCACCTCCTTGGTCTGCCCTTCGAACTGCGGCTCGGGGACACGCACGGTGAGCACCGCGGTGAGACCGGCGAGGATGTCGTCCTTCTCGATCTTGTCGTTGCCGACCTTGAGCCGCCGGGCGTTCTGCGCGACCTGATCGCGGAGGACCTTCATGAGCCCCTGCTCGAACCCCTGCTGGTGGGTGCCGCCCTTCGGCGTCGCGATGATGTTGACGAACGAGCGCGACACCGTCTCGTAGCCGGTCCCCCACCGCACGGCGACATCGACGTGGCATTCCCGCTCCACCTCGGTGGGCACCATGGCGCCCGACGGCTGCAGCACGGGAACGGTCTCGGTGAAACTGCCCTCGCCCGTGAGTCGCCAGGTGTCGGTGATGCCCGCGTCGGGGGCGAGGAAGTCGGCGAACTCGGAGATGCCGCCGTCGAACCGGTAGCTCGTCTCGACGGGTTCGCCGGTTTCGGTGCCCGGCCGCTCATCGCGGATGACGATCTCGAGGCCGGGGACGAGGAACGCGGTCTGGCGCGCGCGCTGCTCGAGCTCCTGCAGGTTGAAGGCGGCATCCTTCGTGAAGATCTGCGGGTCGGCCCAGTAGCGGATGCGGGTTCCCGTCACGCCCTTCGCGGCGCGGCCGGCGACCCGCAGTTCGCTGCGCTGCTCGAACGGCGTGAAGGTCGAGCTGGGGCTGCCGTTGGAGAACACGCCGGGCTCGCCGCGATGGAATGACATCGCCCAGGTCTTGCCGCCGCGGTCCACCTCGACGTCGAGGCGCTCCGACAGCGCATTGACGACGGACGCCCCGACGCCGTGCAGGCCGCCGGAGGCCGCGTACGAGCCGCCGCCGAACTTGCCGCCGGCGTGCAGCTTCGTGAAGACCACCTCGACGCCTGACAGTCCGGTGCGGGGCTCGATGTCGACGGGAATGCCACGGGCGCGGTCGCGCACCTCCACGCTGCCGTCGGCGTGGAGCACGATGTCGATCCGCGTGCCGTGACCGGCCAGGGCCTCATCGACGGAGTTGTCGATGATCTCCCAGAGGCAGTGCATGAGCCCGCGAGAGTCCGTCGAGCCGATGTACATGCCCGGGCGCTTGCGGACCGCCTCGAGCCCTTCAAGCACCTGAAGATGATGGGCGGAATACTCGGCGGTCACAGTCTCCCATCGTAATCCGGGCACCCGGCAGGCTCGTGCAGACACGCGTCAGGAGGATGAGCGCTACGCGCTCAGCGAAATGTCGCCTGTTCGCGGCATTCTCGAAACATCCCCGTGGTTGTATCTCATCACCGGCCAAGAGTTCTACGTATACGAGGAGGCACCGAAATGACCACGCTATCGACACCCACAGAGAACGGCGCCGTCCTCGAGTACCGACTGACCGCGATGGACCGCTGCGATTCGTGCGGCGCCCAGGCGTACATCGCTGCGGAGGTCAACGGCAGCGAACTGCTCTTCTGCGCCCACCATGGCCGCAAGTACGAAGAGAAGCTCCGCAGCATCGCGACCTCGTGGCACGACGAGACGGCCCGGCTGGCCGAATGAGTCTTGAGGGCTGCTGCCGCGCAGTCCTGTGAAGAACGCCCGTGAGACGCCTGCGTCTTGCGGGCGTTCTACGTGTAGACCCGGGGAATCAGCGGTGACACGCGCACGGCGATCTCTTCGCCGATCGTGTCGATGAGCTCGGCGAGGTCCGTCGCAGAGCCTTCGCCGTCTTTTGCAGTGCCGTAGATCCTGACGACATCCCCGGTCGCCGCACCCGGCCATGTGCCGACCAGCGACTCGGAGCCTCCCACGGCGAGCAGCGGCCGCCGCCCTCCCGGCGTTCCGACCCCGGCTCGGCCCTGCAGCGACGTGGGAAGTCCGTCCAGTGCGCCGAGACCGATCCTCACCGCCTCGTCCTGGACAGCGACGACGTCCGCCTCCAGCCGTGCGATCGGCTCCAGACCCAGGTCCTCCGCGGACGGCCCGCCGGCTGAGCGGATGCCGTAGCAGAACGCCCCGACCCGCACCATGTCGTAGCGGAACTCCGGCCGGGCGAACGACGCCGCACTGGCGGCCAGATGACGGACGGACGGGTGGATGCCGGCGGCCTCGGCCTGGGCCAGAGCCGCCTCGAAGACGGCGCGGGCATCGTCGTCCTCGGCGTCGGACGCCTCGGCGATGTGGCTCCACACGCCGACGACGTCGATGAGCCCGGCGCTCTGCAGCTCAGCGGCCCGTGCGACGAAGGCGGGCCAGTCCTCCGGGCGGACGCCGTTGCGATGCAGGCCGGTGTCGATCTTGAGATGAACCTGTGGTGTCGCGCCGGCGTCGGCCGCGGCATCCGCCAGCTCTTCGAGAAGTCCGGCGTCGCCGACGCCGAGGTCGATGCGTGCGGCGATGGCGGCGCCGAAGTCGTCACGGGACGCCGCGATCCACGCGAAGATGCGGGCGTCGCTGCCGGCAGCGGCGCGAACGGCGGCCCCCGTCCGCACATCGAACGCCCCGAACCAGGTCACCCCGGCCGCCGCGGCGGCGTGCACGACGGGCTCCAGGCCGTGTCCGTAGGCGTCGTCCTTGACGACGAGCATCAGCTCGGCCGGCGTGACGGTCTCGCGCACGCGGGCGATGTTCGAGGTCAGCGCCTTCAGGTCGACGTGCAGTCGCGCGCTCACGGCGCCTCCTCGCGGATCGCCCGCAGCCCGACGGCGGTGATGAGCTCCGGCGCGAACAGGCCGGTCGCGCGCACCCACTCGGCGAGCGACGGCTCGCCGTGCGCGGGGTCACCGAGGAACAACACCTCGTCGCCTCGCCGGACGGCGGCATCTCGGATGTCGACGACGCACACGTCCATCGCGACACGCCCGACGATCGGATGCCGCTCGCCCGCGATCGCGACGTCGACGGCGCCGCCCAGCCCGCGGACGATGCCCTGTGCGTAGCCGCCGGTCACCAGCGCGACGCGCGTGTCCGCATCGGCGCGGTAGGCGTACCCGTACGACACGCCCTCGCCCGCGCGGAGGTCCTTCACCGAGAGCACCGTGCCGGAGAGCCGGAGTGCGGTGCGCGCCGGGGGCTCGGCACCGGGAAGGCCGAACAGCGTCGACGCCGACAGCCCGGTCGACGGCCGCGCGATCGCGGTCCCCGCCTCGACCCTGGGGACCGGCGCTTCGGCAGCGACGATTCCCTGAGCCTCGAGGACCTCGCGCACGAGCCCGCTGCCGTGCCCCCAGGCATCCGCTTCGAGAACGGAAGGATCGAAGGAACGGATGCCGCGGTCCCAGGCGGCACGGGCGTTCGCGGTGAGCGCGCCGCGCGAGATGCGGGCGACGGGGCTGCTGCGAGGCTCCGATCCGGGCACGGGCACGTCGTGCCCAGGGATCGAGGAACTCACGCCTCTAGACTATCGGGGTCCCCCGAACCCGATCCCGGAGCACGCATGCCTTCTCAGGGCCTCGCCCTCTCGAACCGCCTTCGCTACCTCGCCTGGCGTGTCCGTCGCATCGATCTCGGATCCGTGCTGGAACGTGCGAAAGAGACCGCCCATGCGCACGGCAAGTGGACGCCGGCGGTGCTGGCCGACATGCTCTGGTCGGCCGGGTTCAAGCAGGTCGGCTTCCAGGACTACGTCGACTACGACTTCGCGATCCTGAACCGCGCCGAGCGGGCGACCTACATGACGCATCCGGTGTCGAACGAGCTGTCGCAGAAGTACGACCACCCGGACTACCGCGGCCTGTTCCAGGACAAGGTCGAGTTCGACCGCACGTTCAGCGACTTCCTCCGCCGGGACTGGATGGTCGTCGAGGAGGGCAATGCCGAGGCGGTGCGCGCCTTCGCCGAGAGTCACGGCACGATCGTCACCAAGGAGCCCGTGGGCCAGGCGGGCACCGGCGTGCACCGCTACCACGCCGCCGAAGTGGCGGACTGGGACGGGTTCCACCGCGGCCTCCTCGAGCGAGGTGAGCTGCTGATCGAGGAGGTCATCCGCCAGCACGCCGACCTCGCCGCGGTCTGCCCGGGGACGGTCAACACCACCAGGGTGACGGCCTTCTTCGACGGCCAGAAGACGCACATCCTGGCGATGGCGCAGAAGTTCGGGCGCGGTGCGGTGAGCGACCAGATGACCTTCGGCGGGTTCTACACGATGCTCGACGAGAACGGCCATGCCGTCGGCCCCGGGTACGACTCGCACGGGCACGTGCACGTCGCGCATCCCGACAGCGGCTTCGTCATCGCCGACTTCCAGCTGCCGATGATCGACCAGGTCAAGGAGTTCGTCGACCAGGTCGCGCGCGTCGTGCCCCAGATCCAGTACGTCGGTTGGGACATCGTGGTGACCCCCGAGGGCCCCGTGCTCGTGGAGGGCAACTGGGGCGCGGGCGTGTACGAGAACAAGCCCAGCATCACCGGCATCCGCACCGGCCACAAGGCGCGCTACCGCGAGGCCATCGGGTTCTGACGCCTTCGGAACCGCGAAAGGGTATGTTTCCGATGCGGAAACATACCCTTTCGCGGTTCTCTGCGATCAGACCGCGCGCACGATGCCGAGCGGCGTGGACTGGTGGCCCTGACCGAGCGGGTTGTCCTTGAGGATCGCCACCAGGCGCTTCTCCCCTGCCTTGTCGAGGGTCGAGCCGAGGATGTTTCCGCCCAGATCGTTGATGTCGACGACGGCGACCTCCGGCACACCGCCCACCAGGGTCTTGATGTGCTGGGCCACCTCGCGCGGCCGCTCCGGTCCGAGCACGACCGCCTTGTTGTAGGGCGGGATCGTGCCCGAGGTGGGACCGTCGATCGCGCGCGCCTTGTCGCCGGCGATGCGGTAGAAGTCGCCCTTGCGTCCGAACAGCTTCGTGACCGCCGACACAGCGGCCGCGAAGAGGATGCGGATCGTGCCGCACTCGCGCAGCGCCATCTCCATGGTCTCGGGCATGCCGAGACCGATGCCGTGCGGCGTGCGCGTGACGTACTTCGAGAGGAACAATGCGAGCCTGCGGGGCTTGATGTCATCGACGAGGTACGAGCGGCCCTGCGTGATCGCGACGACCTTCTCCGTCACGAACAGCAGGTCGCCCTCGCGCACGGCATCCGCCGCATACTCGCGGATGAACTCATCGAGGTCGTCGCCCGGCATCACGACCCGCGTGCGGATCGGGATGCGAGCGAACGACGAGCCTTCGACCTGTACGGTGAGCGCCTTGCCGGCGTTCGCCTCGCTCACTCGAGGTAGTCCCGCAGGGACTGCGAGCGGGACGGATGCCGCAGCTTCGCCATGGTCTTCGACTCGATCTGGCGGATCCGCTCGCGGGTGACCCCGAACGTGTCGCCGATCTGGTCGAGCGTCTTCGGCTGACCGTCGCCGAGTCCGAAGCGCATGCGGATCACGCCGGCCTCGCGCTCGGAGAGCGAGTCGAGGAGCGACTCGAGCTGACGCTGCAGCATCGTGAAGCCGACGGCGTCGGCCGGAACCACGGCCTCGGTGTCCTCGATGAGATCGCCGAACTCGCTGTCGCCGTCCTCGCCGAGGGGCGTGTGCAGCGAGATCGGCTCGCGGCCGTACTTCTGCACCTCGATGACCTTCTCAGGGGTCATGTCGAGCTCGCGGCTGAGCTCCTCGGGCGTGGGTTCGCGACCGAGGTCCTGCAGCATCTGACGCTGCACGCGGGCGAGCTTGTTGATGACCTCGACCATGTGCACCGGGATGCGGATGGTGCGAGCCTGGTCGGCCATGGCGCGGGTGATGGCCTGGCGGATCCACCACGTCGCGTAGGTCGAGAACTTGAAGCCCTTGGTGTAGTCGAACTTCTCGACCGCGCGGATGAGACCGAGGTTGCCCTCCTGGATGAGATCCAGGAACTGCATGCCGCGACCCGTGTAGCGCTTGGCGAGGGAGACGACGAGGCGCAGGTTGGCGCCGAGGAGGTGGCTCTTGGCGCGCTGGCCGTCGCGGGCGACCCACTGCAGGTCGAGACCCAGCTGCGACGTCTTCTCGGCCGCCGACATGTGCGACAGCTTCTCTTCGGCGAACAGGCCCGCCTCGATGCGCATCGCGAGCTCGACCTCTTCGGCCGCGTTCAGCAGCGGCACCTTGCCGATCTGCTTCAGGTAGTCCTTGACCGGGTCGGCGGTCGCGCCGGTGATCTGCGTCGAGTAGACCGGGACATCCTCGTCGTCGCTCGACGAGATGACGATCGCGCCCGTCGGGAGCGGCTCGGTGAACGCCGGCTTGGTGCTCTCCTCGTCCTCCTCCTCGTCCTCGGCGGCGCCGGGCTCATCGGTGGAGGCCTTCGCGTCCTTGGCGGCCGGAGCTGCCTCGGTCGCGTCGTCCGCGGTGTCCACCTCGATGTCGTCCGCGCCCTCGAGCTCGACGTCGAGCTCCTCGACGTCGTCCTCGAAGTCGTCGTCCGACTTCTTCGCGCGCTTCGAGGCGGTCTTCGGTGCCGCCTTCGCCTTGGGGGCGCCCTTCGCCGCGGGAGCCTTCTTCGCAGCGGGAGCCTTCGTCTCGTCCGTCTCGGTGTCCTTCGCGGCCGAGCGAGCCTTGGTGTTCGTGCCTGGAGTCACGTTTCGCCTTTCACCGGTCGACGCGCCGTGCGCATCTCCGGTCGGTTTCGGACACTAGTAAGACCCTTGTCAAGTCCACATCTTCAGCCGGAAGCCGGACGAAGACGGTTGACAACGGGTCAGAGCGTCTAGTATCTCATACTTGCCGTGCGCCGCCAGCATCGCCCCGCGTGGATCGGCGCACCTCCATCCCCAGGTTCAACGCGCAGGTCGTGCGCGGAATTCCACGGCAGCGGCGGACTACGCGATCAGGAGCCGCGCTTGTCGTCCTCGGCGGGTCGTGTCGCGAGGAATCTCTCGAGCTCGGCCGCGAGCTCGTCGGCGCTGGGCAGATCGCCGGTGTGGATCATCGGGGTCGCGAGGGTGGACCCCGCCATGTAGGCGTCGTAGCGCTCTTCGAGCCCCTGCACCATCCGGGCGAGTTCGTCACTGCCCTCGATCTGCTCGCTGACCTTCTCGAGGTATTCGCGATTCTCGTCGCGCAGATCGTCGCCCGCGAAGACCAGGCCCGTCGCGACGGTGAGGCTGTCCAGGGCGGCCAGCGCGGCCGCCGGATACTCGGTGTCGCCCAGGTAATGGGGAACGAGCAGGACGAAGCCGGCGATGCGCACGCCGGCGGCAGCGAGCCGGTACTCGAGCAGATGACCCGCCGTGGCGGGGACCTGCGTGTGCGGCTGCCACACCGAGTGCGCCTCGGTGAGCTCGGATCGTGTGCCGCTGACCGTCGTGCCGATGGGCCGGGTGTGCGGAACGGGCATCGGGATGGCGTGCACCCACGTCACCGTCGACACGCCGTAGCTCTCGGTGAAGTCGAGGACGGCGTCGGCGAAGGCGTCCCAGGCGAAGTCCGGCTCATAGCCCGCCAGCAGAAGGAACGGCTGCCCCAGGGCGTCGTGCGCGAAGGAGAGCTCCAGGCGCGGCGGGCGGTAGTCGGTGAGGTGGTCCTTCTCGAACGAGACGATGGGCCGGCGTGCCCGGTAGTCCAGCAGGGTGTCGTTGGAGAACACCGCGAGCGGCGACGGCGACAGGTCGTCGCGGAAGTAGTCGATGGCGCGGCTCACGGCGCTGCCGGCGTCGGTGAACCCGGTCAGGGCGATCACCAGCGGCAGCCCGCGCGGGACGGGCGGCGCGGAAGCCGCACGCTCGAACAGCGGGCCGGGAAAAGGCATGCTCCCATGCTACGAGCCGCCCCGACCTGGTCGGGTCACGCCGGTCGCGCTCAGAGCGAACAGTCGGCGTCCCTAGGATGGAGACCATGTCGCTTCCCGACCTCGAGTACCGCACCACCCCTGTCCGAGAGTCCGACGCCGACCTCCTTCTCGTCGCACTCCCCCCGCTCGAGGCTGACGCATCCCCTGATCTGTCGGACTGGCCCGGACTGCGCGACGCGCTCCTGGCGGTCGGTTTCACCGGTGCGCCGGGCGCGTGGGTCCGCGTCTACGCAGCGGAGGTCACATCGCTGCCGTTGGCCGTCGTGGGCACCGGGACGGAGCCTGATGCTGCGGCTCTGCGCGACGCCGTGGGCGCCGCGATCCGCGCCCTGACCGGGTTCTCGACGGTGGCGGTCGCCGCACCGTTCGCCGACCCCGCACTGTGGACCGCCGCCGCCGAGGGGGCCGCGCTGGGCGGCTACCGATTCGACGGCTACAAGACCGAGGCGCCCAAGCCGCGCGCGGCGCGCGTGATCGTCCACGGCACCGCCGACCCCGACGACGCCGCACTGAAGCTCATCGTCGAGACCGCGGCCTCGGTCGCCCTCGTGAAGGACCTGGTCAACATCCCGGCCGAGTGGCTCGGCCCCGCCGACGTCGCAGCGCGCGCCGCCGAGTCCGTGGCGGATCTCCCCGTCAGCGTCGAGATCCTCGACGAGGAGGCGCTGCGCGAGCAGGGCTTCGGCGGCATCCTCGGCGTCGGCCGGGGATCGGATCGCCCGCCGCGCCTGGTCCGTCTCGAGTACGCACCTGAAGGCGCGACCAGGCACGTCGCGCTGGTGGGCAAGGGCATCACCTTCGACACCGGCGGTCTGTCGCTCAAGCCGGCGGCCTCCATGGTCGGGATGAAGTACGACATGGCGGGAGCCGCCACGGTTCTCGCGGTGCTCCGGGCCGCGGCATCCGTCGCCGCTCCGGTCAAGGTGACCGCGTGGCTGTGCCTCGCCGACAACATGCCGTCGGGCCGCGCGACGCGCCCGGGCGACGTGCTGCGCCTGCTCGACGGCACGACCGTCGAGGTGCTCAACACCGACGCCGAGGGGCGCCTCGTGCTGGCCGACGGACTGGTCGCCGCCAGCCGCGAGCAGCCCGATGTGATCGTCGACGTCGCCACTCTCACCGGAGCCATCCTGATCGCCCTCGGCACGCGCCACACCGGTGTGATGGGCGACGACGACGCCGTGGCTGCGTACCTCGCCGCCGCCGCCGAGGTCGGCGAGCCCGCGTGGCAGCTGCCCCTTCCGGGCCACATGGTCGAGGAGCTGGACTCCCCCATCGCCGACCTGCAGAACGCCAAGATCGGCGACCCTGCCGGCGGCTCGCTCTTCGCAGGGCTGTTCCTGCGTCACTTCGTCGGCCGCACGGGCGACGAGGACGGTGCGCCCCGCATCCCGTGGGTGCATCTCGACATCGCCGGGAGCGGCACCCACAAGGGCGCGCCGTACGGCTACACCGACAAGGGACCGACTGCCGCGACCGTGCGCAGCCTGATCCGCTTCGTCCTGACTGACCTCGATGAGGAGGCACGATGACCGACCACTCCTTCGATCTCGTCGTTCTGGGCGGTGGCAGCGGCGGCTATGCCGCGGCGCTGCGCGCCGCAGAGCTGGGCAAGAGCGTCGCTCTCGTCGAGAAGGACAAGGTGGGCGGCACATGCCTGCACCGCGGCTGCATCCCGACGAAGGCGCTGCTGCATGCCGCCGAGGTGGCCGATCTGACACGGGATGCAGCGGCCGTCGGCATCCGCGCGACGCTCGACGGCATCGACCCCGCAGGGGTCAGGGCGTACCGCGAAGGGATCGTCGCCAAGAAGTACAAGGGCCTCGAGGGACTCGTGAAGGCACGCGGGATCACCGTCGTCACGGGCGAGGGCCGGCTCGAAGCCGATCCCGCGGTGCGCGTCGGCGATGACCTCTACCGCGGCACCGATGTCATTCTGGCCACCGGTTCGTACAGCCGCACGCTTCCGGGGCTGGAGATCGGCGGCCGCATCCTCACCAGCGAGCACGCCCTCGAACTCGACGAGATCCCCCGCAGCGCCGTGATCCTCGGCGGTGGCGTCATCGGCGTCGAGTTCGCGAGCGTGTGGCGCTCGTTCGGCGCCGACGTCACCATCATCGAGGCCCTCGACCACCTCGTGCCCAACGAGGACGTGACGCTCAGCAAGGGCCTGGAGCGCGCGTTCCGGCGCCGCGGCATCCAGTACTCCCTCGGTGTGCGCTTCCAGAGCGCGACGCAGACAGCGGATGCCGTCACCGTGACGCTCGAGGACGGCAAGACCTTCACCGCCGACTACCTGCTGGTGGCCGTCGGGCGCGGACCGGCGACGGCCGGCCTCGGCTACGAAGAGGCGGGTGTGGTCATCGACCGGGGGTTCGTCGTCACCGACGAACGCCTTCGCACCGGCGTCCCGCACGTGTGGGCCGTCGGCGACATCGTCCCAGGACTCCAGCTCGCGCACCGCGGGTTCCAGCAGGGGATCTTCGTCGCGGAGGAGATCGCAGGGCTGGGTCCCGTCGTCATCCCCGACAACCAGATCCCGAAGGTGACCTACAGCCACCCAGAAGTCGCTTCCGTCGGTGTCACCGAGGCGCAGGCAGCCGAGGCGCACGGCGCCGACGGGATCGTGGCCTACGAGTACAACCTCGCGGGCAACGGCAAGAGCGAGATCCTGGGCACCAGCGGCATCGTCAAGGTCGTGCGCGTGAAGGACGGGCCTGTCATCGGCGTCCATCTGATCGGCGACCGTGTCGGCGAGCTCATCACCGAAGGACAGCTCGCCGTCGGCTGGGAAGCCCACCCCGAAGACATCGCACCGTTCGTCCACGCGCACCCGACGCAGTCCGAAGCGCTCGGCGAGGCCTTCCTCGCCCTCGCAGGCAAGCCACTGCACGCGCTCTGACCCTCGCGGTCGCCCCTCATCACTAAGCTAGATCCGATATTTCTTCAGAAGGAGACATCCTCATGAGCACATCCGTGGTCCTCCCCGCTCTCGGTGAGAGCGTGACCGAGGGAACGGTCACCCGCTGGCTCAAGAACGTCGGCGACACGGTCCAGGCGGACGAGGGCCTGCTCGAGATCTCCACGGACAAGGTGGACACCGAGATCCCGTCGCCGGTCAGCGGCGTCATCGAGGAGATCTTCGTCCAGGAGGACGAGACCGTCGAGGTCGGCGCCGTGCTGGCCAAGATCGGCGACGGCTCCGGCGCAGCCGCCGGTGGGTCGCCCGAGGGCGCCGCCGCCGACGCGCCGGCCGCTGAGGCTCCCGCAGCCCAGGCTCCCGCAGAAGCGCCGGCACCCGCAGCCGAAGCGCCCGCGCCCGCCGCCGAGGCACCCGCACCCGCTGCCGAGTCTCCGGCCGAAGCCGCGCCCGCTGCGGCGCAGCCGGCCGCATCCGCCGGCGGCGGCAAGGAGGTCGTGCTCCCCGAGCTCGGCGAAAGCGTCACCGAGGGTACGGTCACGCGATGGCTGAAGCAGGTCGGCGACGAGGTCGCCGTCGATGAGCCGCTGCTCGAGATCTCCACCGACAAAGTCGACACCGAGATCCCCTCGCCGTTCGCCGGCGTCCTGCAGGAGATCCTGGTCTCCGAGGACGAGACCGTCGAGGTCGGCGCGGCGCTCGCCCGCATCGGCGATGCCGGCGCCGCACCTGCCGAAGCACCGGCTCCGGCTGCGCCCGCTCCGGCTGCGGCCGCACCTGCTCCTGCCCCTCCGGCTCCGGCTCCTGCCGCCGCTCCGGCTCCCGCTGCCCCGGCTCCTGCCGCCGCTCCGGCTCCCGCAGCTCCGGCCCCTGCCGCCGCTCCGGCTCCCGCAGCGGCCCTCGTGTCGGACGACGACAGTGTCACGTACGTCACACCGCTCGTGCGCCGACTGGCTCAGCAGCAGGGCGTCGATCTCGCCTCGGTGAAGGGCACCGGCGTGGGCGGACGCATCCGCAAGGAGGACGTGCTCAAGGCGGCCGAGGCCGCGGCGGCTCCTGCTGCTCCGGCGGCCGCCGCCGCTCCGGCACCAGTCGAGGTGTCGCCGCTGCGCGGCACGACGCAGCCGATGTCGCGTCTGCGCAAGGTGCTCGCCCAGCGCGCCGTCGAGTCGATGCAGTCGACCGCCCAGCTGACCAGCGTCGTCGAGGTCGACGTCACCAAGCTCGCGACCTTCCGCGACAAGGTGAAGAACGACTTCCTGGCGAAGACCGGCGACAAGCTGTCGTTCCTGCCGTTCTTCGCACTGGCGGCGGCGGAGGCGCTGCAGGCGTACCCGATCGTCAACTCGACCGTCGACGGCGACCAGATCGTCTACCCGGCGAGCGAGAACCTGTCGATCGCCGTCGACACCGAGCGCGGCCTGCTGACGCCGGTGCTGCGCGATGCGGCGTCCAAGAACCTGGCCCAGATCGCCCACGAGATCGCCGACCTGGCGGCTCGTACGCGTGAGAACAAGCTGAAGCCGGACGAGCTCGCGGGCGGCACCTTCACGTTGACCAACACCGGCTCGCGGGGCGCGCTGTTCGACACCCCGGTGGTGTTCCTGCCGCAGACGGCGATCCTCGGAACCGGTGTGGTCGTCAAGCGTCCTGGCATCGTGACGGTCGACGGCAAGGACGCGATCTCGGTGCGCTCGTACGTGTACCTCGCACTGTCGTACGACCACCGTGTCATCGACGGTGCTGACGCCGCGCGCTTCCTCGGCGCGGTGAAGTCCCGGCTCGAGGCAGCGGCGTTCGAGGGTCAGCTCGGCGTCTGAGCCGACCCGCCCTTACTGTTCCGGCTGCTGCGCGACGTCCGAGACGTCGCGCAGCAGCCATTTCTCGTCCCGCTTCAGGATCACCACCATCTGCGACGGGAGGGCGCCGTCGGCCGCGTCCAGGCGGAGCACGGCGATGTCGCCGAAGTCGTCGAGAAGCGTGAGCGCTCGCTCACCGGCGGGGAGGTCGATCGCCCCCTCGGGCAGCGTCGTGGCGTCCGCCACCACCGTGGCCAGGCAGTCCGTCGCCCCGCCGCAGGCGGTCCGTGCGTCGAGCAGCCCACCGGCCACTTGAGTGAGGGCGGTGCCTGCGCTGACGTCGGCTGCCGGGGCGCCCTGCGGCGCGGCTGAAGTCGGCGACGGATCGGCGCCCGCGCCGGTCGCCGTGGGCGCCGGGGTGGTCACGACATCCGCGTGGTCCTCCGTCGCCACGCCGCTCGCCGTCGGCCAGAGCGCACCGCCCGCCAGCACCGCCGCTGCCACCGCGCCGCCGACGAGCCAGGGCGCTCGGCGGGAGGAGTTCCTCTTCATCGGCTCGATGCGACGCAGCCGGCGCCAGACGGCCGTCGTCGCGCGCGACACACTGTCTGCGAGGTCGTTGTCGACTCCTGCGAGGAGGCTCTGCCACAGGGATGTCGGCGCTGCTTCACCGCCCTCCCGGGCGCCGCCCCCATAGGCCGATGCGTCAGCGCGCGGTGCGCCCTCCGCGGCGGCGCTGCGCGGGTTCAGGCTGACGGTGCTGAGAGGCTCGGGAGTCGCAACGGCGAACAGCGCCTCCTCGGCCGCCTCCAGCTCGCGGACCGAGATGCGCTCGGCCGTCACTGCGCGCAGCGCCGTCGCCCACGTCCGCTCGGCCGGCGGGTCGACGGCCACCTGTTCGAGCACGGCTGCGGCCGTGTCGAGCGCGCGGTGCGGTGAGGCATCCGTCGCCAGCAGCGGCCTGCCGGCGTCGTCGAGCCACCAGTCCCCCGTCGTATCGGGCGCAGGCGCGATCTGCAGACATGCGCGCAGCACGCTCACGCCGAGCGTCACCGCCTCGCCGGCGCTGAGCGGCATCCGCGTGGCACGTCGCCGCACGAACTCTTCGAGACGCTCGACGCAGACCGGCAGCACGACGTCGTGACCGTCGGATCGCCGGGCGACGTCGACCGGGGCGAGCACGTGGCCGTCGGCCGCGGCATCCCATCCTCGCCACTGGGCGCCGAGCGCGTCCGCGTCGACCAGGACGAAGGCGTCGCCCGTCGACGTGTGCGCGAGCACGCCCGGCCACGGTCCGTCGACATGTGCCCGCACAACGCGGATGGGTCGATACGTATCGCCCAGCGGGCCCTCGTCGGAGGTCATGGCGACAGTCTGCGAGGCGCGGCGGGCCGCCACCGCCCGGAGCGTGGGGTTCTGTGGATGGACATCGCCGGATGTCGGCTGTGGAGGAGCCGAGGACGAGCCCGCGAAAAGGTAGGCTGGAAGCTATGGCCGCGCGCAGTACCGCCCCCGAGAAGGGCCCGGGATTCTTCTCCCAGATCCGCACCCTCTACACCTTCACCCAGAAGGAGTTCCGCTGGCTTCCGTACCTGCTGGCCGGCATCCTCCTCCTCGGCACCGCCGCCGGCGTGGGCATCGGGTTCGCCATCCCGCCGGTCGCGGTGTGGAGCATCATCCTGTGGGGCATCACAGGCCTCATGCTCGGCATCCTGGCGTCGATGATGACGATGACGCGACTGTCGACCCGCGCGATGTACAAGAAGATCGACGGGATGCCGGGGGCCACCGGTCACGTCATGTCGACCTCGCTCGGCCGGAAGTGGCAGGCCAGCGAGATGCCGGTGGGCATCAACCCCAAGACCCAGGAAGCCGTCTACCGCGCGATCGGCCGCGGCGGCGTCGTGATCGTGGGCGAGGGTGCTCGCGGTCGCCTCACCCGCCTCGTCAACGACGAGCGCTCGAAGGTGCAGCGCGTCGCGTCGGGCGTGCCCGTCACCGTGCTGTACATCGGCCACGGCGAGGGAGAAGTGCCCATCTCGAAGCTCTCGTCGACGATCAAAGCTCTTCCCACCAAGGTGGACCGTGCCACGATGGCGGCCGTCATCAAGCGCGTCGAGTCCGTCTCGCAGTCGCTGACGTCGCTGCCCATCCCGAAGGGCATCGACCCCACCAAGGTGCGGGCCCCTCGCCCGCGCTGAGCACCCCGCACCTCACACCGCCGGCGCGGTGACAGCGCCCGCGGGGTGATGTTGCCCGCAGGGTGTCGGTGCGCACGCGGTGACGGTACGCGCGGTGACCGTGCCCAGGTGGCATCGAGGGCCGCTCCGGGGTCGAGTCGTCAGGAGCGGATGAGCACCGTGCCCGCGGCCTTGTCGTGCAGTCCACGCTGGTCGGCATCCCAGATGAGCGCCGGGATCACGACGATCAGCAGAGCCGTGCGGATGATGGGGCGCCACAAGCCCACCCATGCCCCGTCGAGGCGCACCAGCCGCAGGCCGAACACCCGGTGACCGGGGCTTCCCTGCAGCGTCGGCAGGAAGACCAGCTGGATCGCCGCGAAGATCGCGAGGATCGCGAGCGGGTCCCAGTCGAAGAAGCCCGAGATCAGGTACGCAGCGCCGTAGTCGAGGAACAGCGCCCCGACGCGGCGGCCGAGACGGCCGACGGATCCGGTGCCCTCGCGGGGCAGGCCGAGCCGTTCGCCCGGATAGTCCTGGGTGCTCTGCGTCACTTCCCCAGCGTATACAGGTCGCCGTAACATGCCGGAAACACGAGTGATACTGCCGGGCAATCCCCTGCGGGTAGCTTGCCAGCAAGCCCGACCCGCACGGGCGGATCCGAATGCCCTACCTCTGGAGTCTTCATGTTCAAAGATTCATCCGAGGTGCTGAAGTTCATCAAGGACGAGGATGTAAAGTTCCTCGACATCCGTTTCACGGACCTTCCTGGCGTGCAGCAGCACTTCAACATCCCGGCCTCCACCGTTGACGAAGAGTTCTTCACGGTCGGCCAGCTGTTCGACGGCTCCTCCATCCGAGGATTCGCGAACATCCACGAATCTGACATGCAGCTGATCCCCGACGTGTCGACGGCGTACCTCGACCCGTTCCGCGAGGCGAAGACCCTCGTCATGGTGTTCGACATCTACAACCCGCGCAACGGCGAGATCTACGCGAAGGACCCGCGTCAGGTCGCGAAGAAGGCCGAGAAGTACCTCGCGTCGACCGGCATCGCCGACACCGCGTTCTTCGCCCCCGAGGCGGAGTTCTACATCTTCGACGACGTCCGCTACGAGGTGAAGCAGAACTCCAGCTTCTACTCCGTCGACTCCGAAGAAGGCGCCTGGAACTCGGGCCGCAGCGAAGAGGGCGGCAACCTCGCGAACAAGACGCCCTACAAGGGCGGCTACTTCCCCGTCTCGCCCGTCGACAAGACCGCCGACCTGCGCGACGACATCAGCCTCCACCTCATCGAGGCGGGCCTTCTGCTGGAGCGTGCGCACCACGAGGTGGGCACCGGAGGCCAGCAGGAGATCAACTACCGCTTCGACACGATGGTGCACGCGGCAGACGACATCCTGAAGTTCAAGTACATCGTCAAGAACGTCGCCAACGAGTGGGGCAAGGTCGCGACCTTCATGCCCAAGCCGCTCTTCGGCGACAACGGCTCGGGCATGCACACGCACCAGTCGCTGTGGCTCGAGGGCAAGCCCCTCTTCTACGACGAGAAGGGCTACGCGCAGCTCTCCGACCTGGCGCGCTGGTACATCGGCGGCATCCTGGCCCACGCGCCGGCGCTGCTCGCGTTCACCAACCCGACGCTGAACTCGTACAAGCGTCTCGTGAAGGGATACGAGGCGCCGGTCAACCTCGTCTACTCGGCGGGTAACCGCTCGGCGGCCATCCGCATCCCGATCACGGGCTCCAACCCCAAGGCGAAGCGCATCGAGTTCCGCGCGCCGGATGCCTCGGGCAACCCGTATCTCGCCTTCGCCGCACAGCTGATGGCCGGGCTCGACGGCATCCAGAACCGCATCGAGCCGCACGAGCCGGTCGACAAGGACCTCTACGAGCTTCCCCCCGAGGAAGCGAAGAACATCCCGCAGGTGCCGAACTCGCTGCTCGACTCGCTGGACGCGCTGCGCGCCGACCACGAGTTCCTGCTGAAGGGTGGCGTGTTCACGCCCGAGCTGATCGAGACGTGGATCGAGTACAAGATCGAGAACGAGATCCAGCCGCTCAACGCGCGTCCGCACCCGTTCGAGTACGAGCTGTACTTCGGAGTCTGACGTTCCAGCATTGACGAGAGGGCCCCGGTCATCCGGGGCCCTTTCGCATGCCCCGAGTCTGCGGCCGGCGTCACCGGCCGCAGACTCGGGGCGTTCCCCCAGCCGTCCTCCCTACGCTGGTCGCGCCCCCGCTCCTGACCGGAAGTGACGATCGATGTCCGCCCGCCCCCGCGCACAGGCACGACGACGTCGTCCGGCGCGGCCGCCAGCAGCCGCTCGGCGGCGACCGCCGCGGCATCGGGCAAGAGCCGCTCGTGGGTCGACTCGACGCGGTGGGCTGGTCGCATTCGTCGCGGTGTCCGTCACGTTCCTCGCCGGGTTCCTTATCGCTTCGGCATTCGTGGCGAGTGCGTTCTCCAGCGAGCAGGATGATGCTGCCCTCTTCCCGTCGTTCGCTCCCCCGTCGATCCGCGAGCCGGGAATCGCCGGCTACGGGGTCGAGCAGCTCGCGCACGCCTGCACGATCATGGCGGCCGGTCGAGACCTGGGCCTCGATGAACGCGATCAGACCATCGCGGTCATGACGGCCATGGGTGAGTCGTCACTGCGGAACATCGACTACGGCGACTGGGAGACCAGCGGCGTCACGAATCCCGACGGCTCGCGCACCACCTCCATCGGCCTCTTCCAGCAGCAGGACAGTTGGGGAAGCCGTGAAGCACGGCTCGACCCCTACACGGCTGCGAGCATCTTCTACCGCGCGATGACGGTGCGCGTGCCCGACCGTGTGTCCACAGAACCGACCCTGGTGGCGCATCTCACGCAGATCAACGCAGACCCTCTCCACTACGCCCGGTTCTGGGATCGCGCCGCCCGCGTGGTGGCGGCGCTCAATGCCGCACCGCTGCAAGAGCGGGATCGCATCGACGGCATCCCGCTGTGCCCTCCCGTCTGAACGCCACGTCCGGCGAGCACCGGATGCCGCCGCCGGCGTCCTAGCCGTAGAACAGCTTCTCGAAGACCCGGCGGGCGCGTCGCGTCGTGCCGAGGTAGTCCTCCTCGACCTGCGTGGCCGAGCGCGGCGGGTACTCGAGGAGCCGGCCGATGCCGTCGAGCTTCCCGCGGTCCACCGGGAGCACATCGCTGGTCTGGCCCGAGAGGAGCGTGTTGGCAGAGCGCAGGCGGCTCGCCAGCCGCCAGGCTTCGGCCAGCCGGTCTGCGGCGGCCGTCGGGATGAGACCGGCGCGCTCCGCGGCGCGCAGGGCGCCGAGCGTGGAGGTGGTGCGCATCTCGGGCACCGTGTGGGCGTGCTGCAGCTGGAGCAGCTGCACGAGCCACTCGACGTCGCTCAGCGAACCGGGGCCGAGCTTGAGGTGCCGCGACGGATCGACGCCCTGCGGCAGGCGCTCGCTCTCGACTCGCGCCTTGATCCGCTTGATCTCTCGGGTCGCCGCGAGATCGACGCTTTCCGGATAGCGCACCTGGTCCGCCAGCTGCAGAAAGTCCCGGATGAGCTTCACACTGCCCGCGACGCCGCGGGCACGCAGCAGCGCCTGCGCCTCCCAAGAGAGCGCCCACCGGCGGTAGTACTCGGCATAGGCGTCGAGCGAGCGCGCGAGCGGGCCGTTGCGCCCCTCCGGGCGCAGGTCGGCATCGAGCTCGAGCGGTACACGATGGTCTTCGGAGTACGTGCGGAGAGCCGCGACGAGCTTCAACGCCAGCTCGTTCGCACGCTGCGGGTCGACGCCGTTCGGGCGATAGACGTACATGACATCGGCGTCGGAACCGAAGCCGAGCTCCGCGCCGCCGAAGCGGCCCATGGCGATGACGGAGAAGTCGAGCGCGGCGTCTTCGGGCGGCACGATGTCGCGACGCACGGCTCGCAGCGTCGCCTGGATCGTCACGTCGGTGATCGTCGTGAGCGCTTCGGCGACCTCTTCGATCGTCACCGTGCCGAGGATCGCCCCCATCGCGATCCGCAGCTGCTCGCGTCGTCGCAGCGCGCGGACGGCGCGCGTGGCATCGGTGACGGTGTCGTGGCGTGTCTGGATCGCGCGCGCCTCCTGCTGGAGGGCGAGGCCCGATCGCGGGCGCAGGAGCTCGGGATCATCCAGCCACGCCGCGGATTCAGGGATCCACTCCATGAGCTCGCCGATGTACCGCGATCCCGAGAGCACGCGTGAGAGGCTCTCGGCGGCTCCCGACGAGTCGCGCAGCATGCGGAGGAACCAGTGGGTGTCGCCGAGGCGTTCGCTGAGTCGGCGGAACGCCAGCAGACCGTAATCGGGGTCGACCCCGTCGGCGAACCATCGGATCATGACGGGCATGAGGTGGCGCTGGATGGTGGCCTTGCGGCTCACCCCGCTGGTGAGCGCGGCGATGTGGCGGAGGGCGCCGGCCGGGTCGGAGAAGCCGATCGCGGCGAGGCGGTCGTGCGCCTGCGCGGTGGACAGCACCCGCTCGTCGGCCGGCAGTGCCGCGACGGCCGACAGCAGCGGACGATAGAACAGGCGGACGTGGATGTCGCGGACCTCGCGCTTGACCGACTCCCACAGCTCCCAGATGCCGGCGCCGGTGTCGGCGAGCCGGCTCGCGCGGGCGAGCGCGCGACGCTCCTCCGGACGCTCCGGCATGAGGTGCGTGCGGCGCAGATGACGCAGCTGCACCCGGTGTTCGAGCAGCCGCAGCACGCGATAGTCGCGCGAGAAGGCGGATGCCTCGGCCCGGCCGATGTAGCCCTCCGTCACGAGGGCGTCGAGCGCCTCGAGCGTGCCGCGCTGGCGGATGCGGTCGTCGGAAAGCCCGTGCACGAGCTGCAGCAGCTGAACCGTGAACTCGATGTCGCGGATGCCTCCGGGGCCGAGCTTGAGCTGGTAAGGCACGTCGGCCGCGGGGATGTGCTCGGTGACCCGCTCGCGCATCCGCTGCACGCTGTCGACGAAGTTCTCGCGTGCGGCGCTCGTCCAGATCTTCGGCTGGACCGCCGCGGTGTAGGCCCTGCCGAGCTCGTCGTCACCGGCGATCGGACGCGCCTTCAGCAGCGCCTGGAACTCCCAGCTCTTCGCCCACCGGTCGTAATACGCCAGGTGCGAGTCGAGGGTGCGCACCAGCGCGCCCTGCTTGCCCTCCGGGCGCAGGTTGGCGTCGACCTCCCAGAGTGGCGGCTCGATCTCGACGCCCGAGATGCCGCGCATCGTCTGCACCGCGAGGCGGGTCGCGATGTCGACGATGCGGCTCTCGCCGAACTGCTCGAGGGCGTCGTGGTCTCCGCCCCCCACGAAGATCACGTCGACGTCACTGACGTAGTTCAGCTCGCGCGCCCCGGTCTTGCCCATCCCGATGATCGCGAGCTTGGTCCGTGCGACCTGCTCGTGCGGAAAGAGGCCGGCTCCGACCGCGCCGCCCGACACCCGGGTGCGGGCGACCGCGAGGGATGCCTCCAGCGCCGCACCCGCGGCATCCGCCAGCCGCGCCGACACCGCGGCGATCTCGTCCACCGGCGAGGGACTCAGCAGGTCGTACGCGGCGATCCGGGCGAGCATCCGGCGGTAGCGGACGCGGAGCGCGACCCAGGCGCCCTCGCCGCCGTCCGCGGCGAATCCGTCGACGGCTCCGATCGCGTCCAGGAGTTCGACGCGGAGCTCCTCCGGCGTGGGCAGCCGGTCCCCCGCGTCCGCAAGCTGATCGACTTCGGACGGATGCCGGAAGAAGAACTCGCCGAAACCGGTCGAAGCCCCGAGCAGTGCCCAGAGCGCCCGCCAGGCGCGGGGTCGGGCGTGCGCTCGCTGCACGGGGGCGGCGTCGCGCCGAGCCAGACGGGTCAGTGCCTGCAGCGCCTCGTCGGGGTCGGCCGCGCGGCCGGCACCCTCGAGCAGCGCGTCCCGCGGTAATTCGACGAGCGCGGACAGCTCCGCGAGGAGTGCTTCGGCGTCGGTGAGACGGCTGAAGCCCAGGCGGGCGAGCGGGGTCAGCGAACCCGGCCGATCGCTCGCGGACATGCGTCAGCCGGTCTCAGAGCATCTCGAGGTTGCTCTTGAGCTCGAACGCCGTGACCTGGGAGCGATACTCCTGCCACTCGCGTCGCTTGTTCAGGAGAACGTAGTTGAAGACCTGCTCGCCGAGCGTCTCAGCGACGAGCTCGGACTCCTCCATGTACTCCAGGGCGTGGTCGAGACTGGCGGGCAGCGGCGCGTAGCCGAGCGCCCGGCGCTCGCCATCCGTCAGCGACCAGACGTTGTCCTCGGCCTCGGCGGGCAGCTCGTATTCCTCTTCGATGCCCTTGAGGCCGGCAGCCAGCATGAGCGCGTACGAGAGGTAGGGGTTCGCGGCAGAGTCCAGCGCGCGGTACTCCACGCGCGACGACTGGCCCTTGTTCGGCTTGTACAGCGGCACCCGCACCAGCGCGGAGCGGTTGTTGTGACCCCAGCAGATGAAGCTCGGAGCCTCGTCGCCGCCCCACACCCGCTTGTAGGAGTTGACGAACTGGTTGGTCACGGCCGAGATCTCGTTCGCGTGGCGGAGCAGGCCGGCGATGAACTGCCGGCCGACCTTCGAGAGTTGGTACTGCGCGCCTTCTTCGTAGAACGCGTTGACGTCGCCCTCGAACAGGGACATGTGGGTGTGCATCCCGCTGCCCGGCTTGCCGGTCATCGGCTTGGGCATGAACGTGGCGTAGACGCCCTGCTCGATCGCGACCTCTTTGATCACGGTGCGGAACGTCATGATGTTGTCCGCCGTGGTCAGGGCGTCCGCGTAGCGCAGGTCGATCTCGTTCTGACCCGGGCCGCCCTCGTGGTGGCTGAACTCGACCGAGATGCCCAGGTCTTCGAGCATGCGGACGGAGCGCCGGCGGAAGTCGTGGGCCGTGCCCCCGGGTACGTTGTCGAAGTACCCCGCCGAGTCCACCGGCTCAGGGCCCTCCGTGCCGAAGGACGACGACTTGAGGAGGTAGAACTCGATCTCCGGGTGCGTATAGAACGTGAACCCGGCGTCGGCGGCCTTCGCCAGCGTTCGCTTCAGGACATGGCGCGGATCGGCGACGGCGGGCTGACCGTCGGGCGTCGTGATGTCGCAGAACATCCGCGCCGTGGGGTCGATCTCGCCCCGCCAGGGCAGGATCTGGAAGGTGGTGGGGTCGGGGTGCGCGAGCAGGTCCGATTCGTACGACCGCGTCAGACCCTCGATCGCGGACCCGTCGAAGCCCAGGCCTTCGCTGAAGGCGCCCTCGACCTCTGCGGGTGCGATGGCCACGGACTTCAACGTGCCGATCACGTCTGTGAACCACAGCCGTACGAACTTCACGCCTCGTTCTTCGATGGTTCTCAGAACGAAGTCACGCTGCTTGTCCATCGCGTCCTCTCCGGTGCCGGAATCGCCGACCGTGGCTGACTGACCGCGGTCGAAGCCAGACTACTGCTCGTCGCGAGGGGCTCCCGACACGGTGTCCGAACTCCAGGAGTCCTCACGCGCCTCCTCGGCCGCCCACGCGCGCGCACGCTCGCGGATCACCTCGGGGGCCTTCGCGGCCTCCTCCGGGGTGTCGAACGGGCCGGCGCGGTCCGGAGCGGGCGACTCGAAGCCCTTCTCGACCTCGCCGGTCTTGAGGTTGTACCAGTACTTCTCGCTGTCGTGCGTCATCGTGCCCTCCTCGGATCGCGGGGCTGGTCGCCGTCAGCACGATCCTACTGACGGGGGCCGCTCCGCGGCCGCCGTGTCCGCCTCGATAGGCTGTCGGCATGGCATCTGACGCGGCACGCGCCGTCGGCGTGGACATCGGCGGCACCGGCATCAAGGCGGGCATCGTGGACCTCGATCGAGGCGAGCTGATCAGCGACCGCGTCAAGGTCGCCACCCCCGAAGGGGCGCACCCGCCGGACGTGCTCGCCGCGGTCACCGAAGTCCTCTCGACCCTCGGCGTCGCCGACGACCAGTCGGTCCCGCTCGGGGTCGCCTTCCCGGCGATCGTCAAGCACGGCCGCACGCTGTCGGCCGCCAACGTCTCCGACCAGTGGATCGACTTCGAGGCGGAGAAGTTCTTCGAAGACGGCCTCGGTCGCGACATCCACTTCGCCAACGACGCGGATGTCGCGGGCGTCGCGGAGGTGCGCTACGGGGCCGCGAAGGACCGGGACGGGCTCACCATCCTCACCACCCTCGGCACCGGGATCGGCTCCGCGCTGCTCTACGACGGCGTGCTCGTCCCCAACTCGGAGCTCGGGCACGTGCAGCGCGCCCGGCACGGGAAGGATGCCGAGGCGTACGCGGCCTACTCGGCGATGGAGCGGCACGAGCTCACGTGGGAGCAGTGGGCCAAGCGGCTGCAGTGGTACTACGGCCACATCGAGTTCCTGTTCAGCCCGGACCTCTTCGTCGTCGGCGGCGGCGTCTCCAAGCACGCCGACAAGTTCCTGCACCTGCTCGAGCTCAAGACGCCGATCGTTCCGGCGGTGCACCGCAACAACGCGGGCATCATCGGTGCCGCGGCCCTCGCGGGGCGGCCCGTCGTCTGAGGTCGCGCCCGCCGGATGCTTCTCGCGACGGGGGCCGGCGGAGAGGGCGAATGGGCCGGCCTGTACGCCGGGTTCTGTCCGGGGGCGTGAGCCCCGTGGACGGTCATCTCTCTCGGCGACACGTTGCCGTGCCGCTCCAGCGGCCTACCCGGGGACTCGGCGGGCCGCGTCATCATCCCCTGTCTGGCCTTGCTCCGGGCGAGGTTTGCCGTGCGGGTCGTGTCACCACGACCCCGGTGGTCTCTTACACCACCCTTTCACCCTTACCGGGACCGAAGTCCCGGCGGTCTGCTCTCTGTGGCACTGTCTCGCGGATCGCTCCGGGTGGGTGTTACCCACCGCCCTGCCCTGCGGAGCCCGGACGTTCCTCGGCGCGCGGCGGCGAACCGCCCGCGACGCGACCGTCCAGCCGACCCATTCGCCCCGCGAGTCTACCGTCGCGGGCCGGGTGCCGGCTTCGCGTCAGTCCTTCTGAGCGGTCTCGGCGATGCGCACGTCCAGCAGGAAGTCGAGCGGGAAGTCGCCGAACAGCAGACGCCCCGCGGCGGCTGCGGCATCCGTCACCGCCTGCGCGGCCGCTTCGGCATGCTCTTCAGGCGTGTGCACGATCACCTCGTCGTGGAGGAAGAACGCCAGATGCGGCTGTCGTGCGAAGGCGGGACCCGACCGCGGCGCGGCGCGCCCGGCCGGCACGGGCGGGAGGGCGGCCAGACGTCCCCGCAGGTCGGCCAGCCACGCCAGCGCCCACTCGGCGGCGGTGCCCTGTACGACGAAGTTGCGTGTGAACCGGCCACGATCGCGGGCCCACCTCCTCGCACGGGTCTCTTCCGCTCCGGATGCCTCGGCCTCGGTCGCGCGGGACTGCGCGGCCGACCACTCCGGCGAGGGAGCCGGCGAGCTGCGGCCGAGCCAGGTCGAGACCACGCCGCCGTCTTCGCCGACGCGCGCCGCGTCATCCACCAGGCCCATCGCGCGCGGGTAGGCACGGCGCAGGCGCGGAACGAGGCGGCCGGATTCGCCCGTCGTGGCACCGTACATGGCGCCGAGGAGGGCGATCTTGGCCTCCTGACGGGTGGCGACGGCACCGCTGTCCACGATGCCCGCGTAGAGGTCTCGGCCGCGCGCCGCCGCGGCGAGGGCGGTGTCGCTCGCCATCGCGGCCAGCACGCGCGGCTCCAGCTGCGCGACGTCGGCCACGACCAGCCGCCAGCCGGGATCGGCGCGCACGGCCTCCCGCAACTGGCGTGGAAGCTGGAGAGCGCCTCCGCCGGAGGACGCCCAGCGGCCGGTGACGACGCCACCGGGGACGAAGACGGGGCGGAACCTCCCGTCGGCGACCCATTCCGAGAGCCAGACCCACCCGTTGGCGGAGAGCAGCCGCGAGAGCTTCTTGTACTCGAGGAGCGGCTCGATGACCGGATGCCGCTGCTCGGCGAGCTCCCACCGGCTCGTGGACTCGACCAGCACGCCGACGCGGTGCAGCGCCCGCAGCAGTTTCGGCTGCGAGTCGAGGCTCGCCGTCGGGTCTCCGAGCGCTGCACGCACGCGCTCCGCGGCGTCCGCGAGCTTCGCCGGCTGGCCGCCACCGGGACGGCGCTCCCCCAGCGTCTCGACGAGGATCCGGTCATGCGCGGCGGCGTCCCACGGGAGCCCTGCAGCCCGGAGCTCGGTGGCGATGAGCGCGCCCGCCGACTCCGCCGCGGTCAGCAGGCGCAGCCGGCCGGCCCCGCTGCTGTCCGAGACCGCAGCGCGCTGGCGCCGGAACTCGGCCAGGGCAGCCTCGACATCGGACGGGGGCCCGGCGGGACGCTGCCCGTGCTCGAGATCGAACAGCGTGGGCGCCGCGTCCGCCGCGTCGACGTGTGGTGCGGCATCCCATTCCACCGCCCGGCGCACCACGGCCGACTCGTCGACCAGCGCCGAATCCCTCAGGATGGCGTGACAGAGCCGCAGGTCGTGGCAGCGGGCGATCCGGACTCCGGCGGCGAGCAGCGCCGTATACCACTGCGGCGTGTCGTGCCAGACCCAGCGAGGCGCCCAGCGCGCCTCGGCGTCGGCGATCCAGGACGTCAGCGCGCCCTGATCGACCTCGTCGCGGTCCAGCTCGGCGGCGGCGTCGTCGAGCCGGATGACGTGCGCCCCGCGAGCGGTCCGTCCGAGGACGATCCAGGCGGGCGCGTCAGCTGCGCCCACGACGGCACTGCCCGGCTGGGCTCACAGCCCGGATTCCGTCACAGTCCGGAATCATCGTCGCGCACCAGCAGGCAGCCGCATTCGGGGCACGTGACGACCTCGTCCTCGGGCGACTGGCGCAGCACCTGCAGGTCGGTGCCGGCGAGCACCATGTTGCAGCCCTCGCAGGTGCGGCGGCGAAGGAGGGCCGCGCCGGCACTGCGCACGGCCACACGGTCGTACAGCGAGATCAGATCGGCGGGCAGGGCGCCGGCGATCGCGGCCCTGTCACGGGTCGCGGCTTCGAAGGCCGCCGTCGCCTCGGCGACGGCGCGCTTGCCGTCGGCGCTGAGCTCGGCTCCCTCGGCGTTGGTCGCCGCGATGAGCGACTCCTGCTCGGCGACGGCCGCGTCCGCGAGCTCGAGTCGCTCCATGATCGCCAACTCGGCGTCTTCGAGGTCGTTCTTACGTCGCGCGAGCGCGGCGAGCTCGCTCTCGAACCCCTGCGCCTCCTTCGAATTGGTGGACGCCGCGAGCCGCTGCGCGTCCCGTGCGGCACGGGCCTCGACCACGGCGACGTCGGATTCGATGCGGGACAGTTCCGTGCGGAGGTCGTCACGGGCGCCCAGGCGGGTGGTGAGCTCCTGCGACAGCTGCTGACGGCGTCCGAGCAGCTCCTGGACGCGACCGGCCTGCGGCGGGTTCTTGCGGGCGTTCTCGGCCCGGCGGATCCTGGCGTCGAGCTGGGCGACCTCGACGAGGCGGCGCTGGTCTGCGGGGCTGGCTTTCACGTGTCCAACCTACCGTGGGCATCGACGCCGTGATCGGCGGGGGCTAGCATTCGACGACCGGTCCTTCCGCTGACGAAAGGCGCGCATCATGGGCGTTCTCCGTACGAAGTCCGTCGAACGGTCCATCGCCGACACCGATGAACCGGAGTTCCGGCTCAAAAAGTCGCTGACAGCACTCGACCTGACCGTCTTCGGCATCGGCGTCGTGATCGGGGCAGGGATCTTCACGCTCACCGGCCGGGCCGCCCACGAGGTCGCCGGCCCGGCGATCGTCCTGAGCTTCGCGGTGGCCGCGATCGCCTGCACCCTCGCCGCGCTCTGCTACGCGGAATTCGCCTCGACCGTGCCGGTGTCGGGGTCGGCGTACACCTTCTCGTACTCGTCACTCGGCGAGCTGTTCGCCTGGATCATCGGGTGGGACCTCATCCTCGAGATGTTCCTGGGGGCGAGCGTGGTCGCGCAGGGATGGAGCGCGTATCTCGGCACGCTTCTCGATCAGCTCGGGATGCCGATCCCGCCCGAGATCGGATACGGCGGCACCGTCGACCTCATGGCCATCCTGCTGGTGCTGGTGCTCGGCGGGCTCATGACCTTCGGCATCAAGGAGTCGCTGAGGGTGAACATGGTCCTCGTCGCCGTGAAGCTCTTCATCGTGCTGTTCGTGATCGTCGCCGGCATCCTGTTCGTGAACCCCGCCAACTGGTCGCCGTTCGTCCCCGCCCCCGCACCGACCGATGCACCGACCGGGTTGAGCCAGCCGCTGCTGCAGTTCTTCTCGGGCATCGAGCCGACCGCCTTCGGCGTGGGCGGCATCTTCGCGGGCGCTGCACTCGTGTTCTTCGCGTACATCGGCTTCGACGTCGTCGCGACGACCGCGGAGGAGACGCGCAATCCGCAGCGCGACCTGCCGATCGGCATCATCGCGTCGCTGGTGATCTGCACGCTGCTCTACTGCGCCGTCGCGCTCGTCGTCACCGGCATGGTCCCCTACCAGGACCTGGACCCCGCGGCCGCCCTGGCCAACGCGTTCGCGTTCCACGGGCAGACCTGGATGGCCACCCTGATCTCGGCCGGCGCCGTCGCCGGTCTCACGACCGTCGTGCTGACGCTCCTCATCGGTGCGACGCGCATCATCTTCGCGATGTCCCGCGATGCGCTGCTGCCGATGGGCCTCGCGAAGGTGCACCCCCGGTACCGCACGCCCTGGCTCATCTCGATCATCGTCACGATCGTGGTCGCCGTCGTCGCGGGATTCACCCCGGTCGGGCTCCTCGAGGAGATGGTGAACATCGGCACGCTCTCTGCCTTCGTGCTCGTCTCGGTCGGCGTGATCGTCCTGCGCCGCAAGCGGCCCGACCTGCCGCGCGCGTTCCGCGTGCCGTTCAACCCGTGGTTGCCCGCGCTTTCGGCGGCCATCTGCGTGTACCTGATGCTCAACCTCACCGTCGAGACCTGGCTGCGATTCCTGGTGTGGCTCGTCATCGGCTTCGCGATCTACTTCGCCTACTCGCACCGGCACTCGAAGATCGGCCAGCCCGGCTACGAGGAGTTCGCGCTGCCGCATGTCGTCTCACACCAGCGCGACGACAGCGACGACGATCCGCGGCCGGACCGGGGATGAGGACGACGGTGGGCCCTGCCGGGATCGAACCGACGACATCCACGGTGTAAACGTGGCGCTCTACCAGCTGAGCTAAAGGCCCTCGCTGTCAGTCTACGAGGTGCGTCCGTTGCGTCTCGAACTCGCTAGGCTGGCAGATGGTGCGTTGTGCACGGCTGACAAAGCCTGCCCCGCTCCGGTAGCGATTCCCTGGCACGATCTGCCAGACGACGAAAGGTCTTCTGTGACTGTCAACGATCAGGATCCGTACTCGCAGGAACCCCTCGACAGCGATCCCGATGAGACCTCCGAGTGGCAGGAGTCCCTCCAGCAGCTCGTGCAGGCGAAGGGCCACGGACGTGGCCGAGAGATCATGCTGAGCCTGCTGCAGACCTCGCACGAGCTGCAGCTGAACGTCCCGCAGGTTCCCACCACGGACTACATCAACACGATCGCCCCCGAGAACGAGCCCGAGTTCCCGGGCGACGAGGAGCTCGAGCGACGCTACCGCCGGTGGATCCGCTGGAACGCCGCGGTCACGGTGCACCGAGCGCAGCGCCCCGGCATCGGCGTCGGCGGCCACATCTCGACGTACGCCTCGTCGGCGTCGCTGTATGAAGTCGGCTTCAACCACTTCTTCCGGGGTCTGGACGACCCGAACGGCGGCGACCAGATCTTCATCCAGGGCCACGCCTCCCCCGGCATCTACGCCCGCTCGTTCCTCGAGGGGCGTCTGACATCGGAGCAGCTCGACGGCTTCCGCCAGGAGAAGTCGAAGGCGCCGAACGCGCTGCCGTCGTACCCGCACCCCCGGCTCATGCCGGAGTACTGGCAGTTCCCGACGGTCTCGATGGGTCTCGGACCGATCAACGCCATCTACCAGGCGATGACGAACAAGTACCTCACCAATCGCGGGATCAAGGACGCCGCCGACTCGCATGTCTGGGCGTTCCTCGGCGACGGCGAGATGGACGAGGTCGAGAGCCGCGGACAGCTGCAGGTCGCCGCGAACGAGGGCCTGGACAACCTGACCTTTGTCGTCAACTGCAACCTCCAGCGTCTCGACGGCCCGGTCCGCGGCAACGGCAAGATCATCCAGGAGCTCGAGAGCTTCTTCCGCGGCGCCGGCTGGAACGTCATCAAGGTCGTGTGGGGCAGCGGCTGGGACGAGCTGCTCGCGAAGGACACGGACGGCGCGCTCGTGCACCTCATGAACACGACGCCCGACGGTGACTTCCAGACCTACCGCGCCGAGGACGGCGCGTTCATCCGCGAGCACTTCTTCGGGCGCGACGAGCGCACCGCGGCCCTCGTGAAGGACTGGTCGGACGACGACATCTGGGGCAAGCTGCGCCGTGGCGGCCTCGACTACCGCAAGGTCTACGGCGCCTACAAGGCAGCCACCGAGCACAAGGGCCAGCCCACCGTCATCCTCGCGAAGACGATCAAGGGCTACGGGCTCGGTCATCACTTCGAGGGTCGCAACGCGACCCACCAGATGAAGAAGATGACGCTCCAGGACCTCAAGTACTTCCGGGACTCCATGCGGATCCCCATCTCGGACGCGCAGCTGGACGAGAACCCGTACCTGCCCCCGTACTACAACCCGGGCAGCAACGACGAGACGATCCAGTACATGCTGGAGCGCCGCCGCGCGCTCGGCGGCTTCCTGCCGGAGCGCCGCACGCACCACGTCGGCCTGCAGCTGCCCGGCGACGAGGCGTACGCACTGCCGAAGAAGGGCTCGGGCACGCAGGAGATCGCCACCACGATGGCGTTCGTCCGGCTGCTCAAGGATCTGCTCCGGGCGAAGGACTTCGGCCACCGCATCGTGCCGATCATTCCCGACGAGGCGCGCACGTTCGGCATGGACGCGTACTTCCCGACGGCGAAGATCTACAACCCGCACGGCCAGAACTACACCTCCGTCGACCGCGAGCTGCTGCTGGCGTACAAGGAGAGCCCGCAGGGCCAGATCATCCACGTCGGCATCAACGAGGCCGGCGCCGTGGCGGCGTTCACCGCCGCGGGCACCTCGTATGCCACGCACGGCGAGCCGCTGATCCCGGTGTACGTCTTCTACTCGATGTTCGGGTTCCAGCGCACCGGCGACGCGCAGTGGGCGGCGGGCGACCAGATGGCACGCGGCTTCATCATCGGCGCGACGGCGGGACGCACCACGCTCACCGGCGAGGGACTGCAGCACGCCGACGGCCATTCGCCGCTGCTGGCCTCCACCAACCCGGCGACGCTGTCGTACGACCCGGCCTACGGCTACGAGATCGCGCACATCGTCCGCTCGGGCATCGAGCGCATGTACGGCGGCAACCACCCCGACCCGAACGTCATGTACTACCTCACGGTGTACAACGAGCCGCTGGTGCAGCCGGCGGAGCCGGAAGGGGTGGACGTCGACGGCATCGTGCGCGGCATCCACCGCATCTCGACCGCGGAGGGCGAAGGCCCGAAGGCGCAGATCCTCGCGTCCGGCGTCGGGGTGCCGTGGGCGCTCGAAGCGCAGCAGCTGCTGCGCGAGGACTGGGGCGTGCAGGCGGATGTCTGGTCGGTGACCTCGTGGAGCGAGCTGCGCCGCGACGGTCTGGCGGCGGATGAGCACAACTTCCTCCACCCGGAAGAAGAGGCACGCACCGCGTACCTCACCGACAAGCTGAAGGATGCCGCCGGCCCGGTCGTCGCGGTGAGCGACTTCATGCATGCGGTGCAGGATCAGATCCGTCCGTGGGTGCCGAACCGGTTCGCGACCCTCGGTGCCGACGGCTTCGGGTTCTCGGACACGCGAGCCGCCGCCCGTCGCTTCTTCAAGATCGACGGTCCGTCGGTCGTCGTCCGCACGCTGCAGTCGTTGGCCGAAGAGGGCGTGGTCGACCGCAGCCTCGCGGCACAGGCGATCCAGAAGTACCGCCTGCACGATGTGACGGCCGGAACGAGCGGGAACGCGGGCGGCGAGAGCTGACCCGCCGATGGGCAGGCCCACCGAGGTGATGGACAAGACCGAGACGCTCGCCTGGTTGCGACGCATCTCGGGCGACCTCGCCACCGTCACCATCAAGCGTCTCGATGACACGCTGCCCTGGTACGCCGAGATGCCACCGGCCCGCCGCTCCGCGGTCGGGCTGGTGGCACAGGCCGGCATCACCTCGTTCATCCAGTGGTACGACGATCCCGAGTCGACCCCGTGGATCGCCGCCGACATCTTCGCCGCCGCTCCTCGCGAGCTGCTGCGGAGCGTGAGTCTCACGCAGACGCTGCAGCTGATCCGGGTGACGGTCGAGGTCACCGAGGAGCGGGTCGCCGGCAAAGGCGAGCATCTGCGCGAGGCGATCCTGCTGTACTCGCGCGAGGTCGCCTTCGCCGCGGCGGACGTGTACGCCCGCGCGGCGGAGGCCCGGGGCCTCTGGGATGCGCGGCTCGAGGCGCTGGTGGTGGACTCCATCCTCACGGGAGAGGCCGACGAGGAGCTGCCGAGCCGCATCGCCGCGCTCGGCTGGCACGGTCACGGCGAGGTCGCGGTGCTGGTGGGCACCACTCCCCCCCAGTTCGACGTCGACCAGCTGCGGCGCACGGCACGCAAGCTCGGCGTCGACGTGCTGATCGGGGTGCAGGGCTCTCGCCTCGTGCTGGTCGTGGGGCGCGCCGACCTGTCGGCGATCGCCGACGACGCCGTGGTCGACCTGCCCTTCGCGGAGATCGCGCGGCGGCTCGAACCCGGATTCGGTGCCGGCTACCTCGTGCTCGGTCCCACGGTGCCCGCACTCGTGGACGCGAGCCAGAGTGCCCGGGCGGCGCTTGCCGGCTTCGCGGTCGCGAGGGCGTGGCGCCACGCCCCGCGCCCGGTCGAGGCCGATGACCTGCTCCCCGAGCGCGCCCTCGCCGGCGACCCCCTCGCGAAGATCACCCTCGTGGATCGCATCTACCGGCCGCTGCAGGCGCACAGCGCCGACCTGGTCACGACGCTGTGGGCCTACCTCGACAACGGGCGATCGCTCGAGGCGACCGCCCGCGAGCTGTTCGTGCACCCCAACACCGTCCGCTACCGGCTCAAGCGCGTGTCCGAGGTGATCGGCTGGGATGCCACGGGACCCCGCGAGGCGCTGATCCTGCAGACCGCGCTCATCCTCGGCTCCATCGGGACGGATGCCGCCCGCCGACGCCCGCCGACGCCTCGGCGCGGCGCCGTCTGACGTCGTCGCCGGCCCGACGTGTGGACCTTGCACAAAGGCATCCGTCATTCTTGTGACGGTGTCGCCAGAACCACCCTCCAGATCCTTGACAGGATGGAACGGTGAGAATCGCGGTATTCCCAGGGCAAGGCTCCCAGTCCCCCGGCTTCCTGACACCCTGGCTCGACGCGGACGGCTCAGCCGATCGCCTCGCGCAGTACTCCGAGTGGTCGGGCGTCGACCTCGTGGCCGCCGGCACGGAGTGGGATGCGGACCGCATCCGCGACACGCAGGTGGCCCAGCCCCTCATCGTCGCCGCGAGCCTGCTGTCATGGAACGCGCTCCCCGAGCGTGAGCGCATCGCCGGCGTCGCAGGTCACTCCGTCGGCGAGTTCGCCGCAGCCGCCGCGGCCGGCGTCCTCAGCGAGCAGACCGCGCTGACGCTCGTCGGCATCCGCGGCCGCGCGATGGCCGAGGCCGCCGCCGCTGCCGAGACGGGTATGAGCGCGGTGATCGGCGGCGACGAGGCAGCCGTCGTCGCACGCCTCGACGAGCTCGGCCTCGCGCCGGCCAATTACAACGGCGGCGGCCAGCTCGTCGTCGCCGGCGCGCTCGACGCGCTTCAGGCACTCGCGGCGGCGCCGGTCGCCGGCACGCGGGTGATTCCCCTCCAGGTGGCGGGGGCCTTCCACACCCGGTACATGGCGCCGGCCGTCGAGACGCTGCGCGCCGCCGCTGCCGAGGTCGCGGCATCAGATCCGGGCATTCGGCTCTGGACCAACCGCAACGGCTCAGCAGTGGCGTCGGGCCGTGATTTCGTCGACCTGCTCGTCGACCAGGTCGCCTCGCCGGTGCGCTGGGATCTCTGCATGTCGTCCTTCGCCGACGCGGGTGTGTCGGGCATCGTGGAGCTGTCCCCCGCCGGAACGCTCGTCGGGCTCGCCAAGCGCGCGCTCCGCGGGGTACCGACGGTCGCCGTCAAGACGCCCGCTGACCTGGACGCCGCCACCGCCCTGGTGGCCGTCGACGCATGACCGGAGTATCCGAATGACCCCCATCCTCGTCCAGCCCACCGGTGTCGCCCACACGCGCATCTACGCGTACGGCGCCGCCCGTGGCGAGATCGCCGTGCCGAACGACGACCTGATCGGTCCGATCGATTCGAGCGACGAGTGGATCCGCCAGCGCACCGGCATCGTCACGCGCGCGCGTGCGGTGGCTGGGACGGATGCCATCGACCTGGCGACGGATGCTGCTCGCGAGGCGATCGAGCGCTCCGGCGTCGACCCGTCGCAGGTGGACGCCGTCATCGTGGCGACCATCAGCAACCCGAAGCAGACGCCCTCGGTCTCGGCGATCGTGGCAGACCGCGTGGGGGCGAATCCCGCCGCCGCATACGACCTGAACGCCGCATGCGCGGGCTTCGCCTACGGCGTCGCGCAGGCGGACGCCCTCATCCGTGCGGGCGCCGCACACTACGCGGTGGTCATCGGCACCGAGAAGCTCAGCGACGTCGTCGATCCGACCGACCGCAGCATCTCATTCCTCCTCGGTGACGGCGCGGGCGCAGTGGTGATCGGCCCGAGCGACGCGCCCGGGATCGGCCCGACGGTGTGGGGCTCGGACGGCTCCAAGGCCGACGCGGTGGGCATGAACCACACGCTGACCGAGTTCCGCGACGGCATCGCCCCCTGGCCCACGCTGCGCCAGGAGGGCCCCACGGTCTTCCGCTGGGCCGTGTGGGAGATGGTGAAGGTCGCGCGTCAGGCGCTCGAGGCTGCGGGGGTCGAGGCATCCGACCTCGCCGCCTTCGTGCCCCACCAGGCCAACATGCGCATCATCGACGAGTTCGCCAAGCAGCTGAAGCTGCCCGACACGGTGCTGATCGGTCGCGACATCGAGACCACCGGCAACACCTCCGCCGCATCGATCCCACTCGCCACCCACCGGCTGCTCGAGGAGCACCCCGAGCTCAGCGGCGGCCTCGCACTGCAGATCGGCTTCGGTGCCGGCCTCGTGTTCGGCGCGCAGGTGGTGGTGCTCCCCTGACCCGGCGGAGCCCGACCCTAGACTGAGACGGCCCGTTCGGGCCCCCCGCAAACCCCTAGAAAACAGGAGAACCCCATGGCATTCACCAACGACGAGGTCCTCGCCGGACTCGCGGAGCTCATCACCGACGAGACCGGCATCTCGGCCGACGAGGTCGCCCTCGAGAAGTCGTTCACGGACGACCTCGACATCGACTCGATCTCGATGATGACGATCGTCGTCAACGCCGAGGAGAAGTTCGGCGTCACCATCCCCGACGACGAGGTCAAGAACCTCAAGACCGTCGGCGACGCCGTCACCTTCATCACGTCGAACCAGGCGTAAACCCCCCGGTGGGGGCCGCGGCCCCCACCGGCGCATCCACGAGGATTCACAACGACATGAGCAACTCCCGCATCGTCGTGACCGGCATCGGCGCATCGTCGCCGCTGGGCGGCACGGCACCCGAGAGCTGGTCCGCGCTCCTGGAGGGCGTCTCCGGCGCCCGCACCCTCGAGTACGACTGGGTCGAGCAGTACCAGTTGCCGGTGAGCTTCGCCGCAGAGGCGAAGGTGCGCCCCGACACCGTGCTCGAGCGTCCCATCGCCAAGCGCCTCGACCCTTCGTCGCAGTTCGCGCTCGTCGCGGCGATGGAGGCGTGGGCCGACGCCGGCAGCCCCGAGATCGACCCGGAGCGGCTCGGCGTCGACTTCGCCACCGGCATCGGCGGGCTGCACACGCTGCTCGACGGGTGGGACACGCTGCGCGAGAAGGGCCCGCGCCGCGTTCTGCCGATGACGGTCCCCATGCTCATGCCGAACGCGGCTGCCGGAAACCTCTCCCTCCACTTCAACGCCCGCGCCTATGCGCGCACCGTCGCGAGCGCCTGTGCGTCGAGCACGGAGTCGATCGTCAACGCGATCGAGCACATCCGCGCCGGCTATGCCGACGTCGTCATCGCCGGCGGTACCGAGTCCGTCATCCACCCGGTGACCATCGCCGCGTTCTCCTCGATGCAGGCGCTGTCCCGTCGCAACGACGACCCCGCGACCGCGTCGCGGCCCTGCAGCGTGGACCGTGACGGCTTCGTCATGGGCGAGGGTGCGGCGGTGCTGATCCTCGAGACCGAAGAGCACGCCCGGGCGCGCGGTGCGAAGATCTACGCTGTCGCGGCAGGCGGCGGCGTCACCGCGGACTCGTACCACATCACCGCGAATGATCCCGAGGGCCTGGGGGCTTCGCGCGCCGTGCGCCTCGCGCTCGAGATGGCGGATGCCTCGCCCGACGACGTGACGCACATCAACGCGCACGCCACCTCGACGCCTGTCGGCGACCCGAACGAGTACACCGCCCTGCGCTCGGTCTTCGGCGACCGTATCGACGAGATCCCGGTGTCGGCCACCAAGGCATCGACCGGCCACCTGCTCGGCGGCACCGGTGCGCTCGAGGCGATCTTCACCGTGCTGGCACTGCAGGAGCGGGTCGCTCCCCCGACCATCAACCTGACGACGCAGGATCCCGCGGTGCCGTTCCGCATCTCGAGCGCGCCCGCGCCGCTCGGCGACGGGCCGCACCTCGCGATCAGCAACTCGTTCGGCTTCGGCGGTCACAACGCGGTCGCGGCATTCGCCTCGATCTGAGGCCTCGGTCGCAGCCGCTGCGATGCAACGAAGACGCCCCCGGGACCCTGCGACGAGCTCAGGGACCGGACCGGGGGCGTCTGTCGTGCCAGGCGGTGGTTCGCGGTCCCGCTGCCCGGGATTCATGGCCTCCGAGCCTCGGTAGTGGCGCCCCGCGCCGCCTGCGTCTGTGTTCAGCCGACTTTGTGCAGCCAGACGACGGTCGCGTCGTCGCTCGCGTGCCGGAACGCCTCGAGCTCCTCGTCCCAGGCGGCGCCGAGGGCGATGTCGAGCTCGCGACGCAGTTCGAATGCGTCGCCGCCGGCGATCTCCATGGCGTAGCGGATGCGGTCCTCGCCGATGACGACATTGCCGGCGCTGTCGGTCTGCGCATAGTGGATGCCGAGCCCCGGCGTGTGCAGCCAGCGGCCGCCGTCGCTGCGGGGGGTGGGATCCTCGGTGACCTCGAAGCGCAGATGCTCCCAGCCGCGGATCGCTGTCGCAAGCGCCGAACCGGTGCCGGCCGGGCCCTCCCAGTAGAACTCCGCCCGGCGGCTGCCGGTGAGAACCGGCTGATCTGCCCATTCGAAGCTGACCGCTCGACCCAGCGCTCGTCCGACTGCCCACTCGAGGTGCGGGCACAACGCTCTTGGCGCGGAGTGGATGAAGATCACCCCACGCGCCTTTTGTGTCGCCATGATCTCTCCGTTCGTCAGGTGCGTCTTCCCCTACGACCTGTGAAGGTGTTCATGACGTGCTGTTCGGTTGTGCTGCCGCCCATTATTGCCGAGAGGGCGGGGGAATCACAAGAGTGTGATTTCCCCGCCCTTCCGGTCGGAGATGCGGAGGCTCAGGCCTCGCTCATCGCCTGGACTTCGACCTTGCCCTTGGCCGCGTAGTACGCGGCGCGAGCGGCATCGCGACGCGCCTGCTCCGCCTGGCCGGCGTCGAGCACGTCCTGCGGCACGTCGACGTACTCGGTCGTCGGCTTGCCGTGGTACTTCTCGATGTAGGCGTCGAGCTCGGGGCCGGACTCCCACGACGTGATGAGGCAGTAGCGCGGCTCTTCACCGTTGTGATGCACGGCGTGCCACAGCCGCTGCGTGTCGACGATGAGCTGAGCGCCGGCGGGCAGTGCCACGCGGTACTCGATGCTCGGGTCGGTGCGGTTCTCGCGCAGCACGAAGTAGCTGGTCTTGTCGTCGGTGAGGTTGAAGAAGCCGCGCACGACCCAGCCCGTGCCGTCCGGGTTGAGTCGGTTGTTGTCGTCCTGGTGCAGGTTGTACAGCGCGTCGGCGTACGTGTTGGGCTGCAGCTCGATGACACGGCAACGCCCGACGTTCGCGCCGGGCTCCTGTGCGCGGCGCGTCATCTCCGGCGCCTTCTCGACCTGAGAGGGGATCCAGACGCCGTCCTTGTCGGTGCGCGGGGGCGTGTGGTTCCAGAACCCGTTGCACTCGATCTCGCCCTTGGCGGATGCGAGCGGCGCGAACCGGGTGTCACCCGACGACTTCCAGTCGACGTATTCGATGGAGAGCCATTCCTTCGGGTCGAGCTCCCGATCGTAGGAGTCGAGGACCACGAAGCCGGTCTCATCGAGAGCGGCAGACTTGATGTAACCCATGACGAATCATGCCTTTCGGTCAGTGAGCCAGCACGTTTTAACAGGCTCAACTTAGGCAAGCCTACATCGGGCCCCCGAAGCGGCCCGTGGACCGCGCCGTGAATAACCGGCGCACGCCGGCGGCGCCGGGTCGGCGGGGTGCACCGCCTTTAGACTGGACAGGCCATGGTCACTGCCACGAATGTCGACGCCACTGCGGTCAACACCATCGGATGGCTCTCGGCCGCGGACTGGACGATCGTCGTTCCGGTCTACCAGCGGCAGTACCGGTGGGACATCGGCGGGTGCGAGCAGCTGCTCTCGGACATCCGCGCGGTGGCCGATCTCGATGATCGCCACATGCACTTCATCGGCTCGATCCTCTCGTCGGCAAGCGGCGCAGGCGAGGAAGCCGAGCTTGTGCTCATCGACGGCCAGCAGCGCACGACGACCCTCATGCTGCTCGTCGCGGCCCTGCACCACACTGTTCGTGAGACCGATACCGGTCTCGCCGACCAGCTGCAGCGCGTGCTGGTGCACTCGCACGACGCGACGCGCACCAAGCTGCGACCGCATCGGGCCTGGGCGTCCGTCTTCGAGCGCGTGGTGCTCGATCTGCCGCTGCCGCCCGACGAGCAGCGCGACTCGCGGTTCGACGACAACTACGCGTTCTTCCGCAGTCAGATCAGCCTCGACGAGGCACCCCACATCTGGCGCGGCCTGCAGAAGCTCGAGCACGTGGCGATCACGCTGGGCGCCGGCGCCAATGCGCAGCAGATCTTCGAAAGCCTCAACTCCACCGGCGAACCGCTGCGCGACCACGAGCTGATCCACAACTACGTGCTGATGGGCCTCAATCATGCCGAGCAGCGTGAGATCGAAGCCGAGTACTGGCAGGCCATCGAGCAGAACACCGGCGACGCCATCGCCGCGTTCTGGCGGCAGTACCTGGTCATGACAACCGGCCGTGAGGTGACGGTCGTCGGCGGACGCGGCGTGTACGAGGCGTTCCGGCACGAGTTCCCCCGGCTGGAGTTCGCCGACCTGGTGCGTCACGCCGACGAATGGCGTGAGCTGTCCCGGGTGTATCGCGTGCTGTTGCACCCGAGCGAGGCCCCGGATGCTGAGCTAGCGCGCGAGTTGTCGTACCTCAGCACGTTCGGCACGGGGATGTACCCGCTCGTCATGCGCGTGTACCGCGACTTCGAGTTGGGCGCCGTCGCCCGCGAGGAGCTCATCGAGACACTCGAGATGGTGCAGTCGCTGCTGGTGCGCCGCTCGATCGTCGGCACGGGCGTCGAGCGACTGGTCGCGCGTCTGTGCCGTGCGCGCGAACAGGGCAGGGACGCACTGGTGTCGGCGATCTCCCGCATCACCCCCTCGGACGAGCGCGTCGCTGTGGCGCTGAAGTACTCCGAGCTGCCCCACGCGTCGTATGTGCTGGGCCGTCTCGCCGGGGTCGACGGAGCCGGCGGCCTCGATGTCGAGCACATCTTCCCGATCGCGCCGGGCGACGCGTGGTCGGGCGACGGTGTGCGCGCGTGGGCCTCGTACAGCGAAGATGAGCAGAACAGCCATCGCGCCCTCGCGAACACCATCGGCAACCTCACAGTGCTCGAGGAGGACCTCGCGCTGCGCGCCTTCGACCGCTCGTTCCCTGAGAAGCGTGCGCTCTACGCCCGCAGTGCCGTCGGGACGACAGCCGCACTCGCCGAACTTCCCGCCTGGGGAACCGCCGCGATCTCCCAGCGGTCGACGCAGCTGACCGAGCGCTTCGTCAAGGTGTGGAAGCGCCCCGGCGGGCCGGCGATCGACGACGACGGTCTGACCCCCATCCTCGACGCCGTGCGCCGGCGCGGCTGGCCGCCGGGATGGCACCGCGAGTGGTCGTACGTGGAGTACTGCGGCGAGCATTGGGAGGTACCGGACGTCAAATACCTCTTCAACCGCGTCTTCAAGCGACTGTGGGCCGACGCGCGTGAAGCCGTCGTCGCATACAGCGCGCGACGTGGCGGCCCGGTGTACACGGCGCAGTCGTGGAATGGCCAGTGGGATCGGCTCGACGATGAGCACTCGCTCTACATGGGCTGGGACTCCAGCTACATGCTGAGCGCCGTGCAGGGCGTCCTGGAGGAGGCCGGCCTCGCACCCGAGGTGTTCGTCAAGTACTCGTACATCGGCAACGCGATGTGAAGGGGACGGATGCCTCACACCGAGGCATCCGTCCCCTTCATCGTGGGTCGCGCGGGCGTCACTCGAACGTGACGGCGGCGTTCTCGTTGTTCAGCACGATCACCGGAGTGATCGACGGATGACCCGCCGCCTGGATCTTCGCCAGGTCGAAGCGGAGCAGCGGCGTGCCGGCTGTGACTTTCTGGCCCTTCTCGACCAGTGTCTGGAAGCCGTCACCCTTCATGCCGACGGTGTCGATGCCGACGTGGATGAGCAGCTCCGTGCCGTCGCCCAGCACGAGCGCCACGGCGTGGCTGCTGTCGAACGTCGCCCCGATAGTGCCGTCGGCGGGAGCGACCACCGTGTCGCCGGTCGGCTCGATCGCGACGCCCGGCCCCATGATGCCCTGCGCGAAGGTCGGATCGGGTACCGCGGACAGCGGCACCACCCGTCCCTCGAGCGGCTGGCGCAGCCTCACGGTCGTGGTGGCCGGGGTGTCGGTGAGCACCGCGGTGGAGCCCGCGGCGGGAGCGATGGATGGTTCCGGCGCGGCGCCAGCCGGCACCGCGACCTCTCCCGCGATGATCTGCTCCATCGCGTCCTTCACGAACTGCACGTTCGTTCCGTAGACGACCTGCACCGATTTGCCGCCGGGCTTCATCGTGCCCGCCGCCCCGGCGCGCTTGAGAGCGGTTTCGTCGACCTTGCTCGGGTCGTCGATCTCCATCCGCAATCGTGTGGCGCAGTTCTCGAGTTCGAGGATGTTCGCTTTTCCTCCGAGTGCATCGATGAAGCGGCTGCCGGTGATGAGGTACTTGTCGTCGGCCGCGTGCGTGTCGTACTCGGTGCCCTCGCCGAGGATGTCGTCATCCTCGCGCCCGGGGGTCTTCAGGTTGAACCGCTTGATGAAGAAGTAGAACACCCCGAAGTAGATGAAGAACCAGAACACGCCCATCACCGGGATGAGCCAGGGGTTCTGCGCCATCGGGTTCATCCAGTTGAGCACGAGGTCGACGAACCCGGCCGAGAACCCGAAGCCCATGCGCACCGGCAGTATCTGACTGATCGCCATCGAGATGCCGGTGAACAGCGCGTGCGTGACGTACAGGACCGGGGCCAGGAACATGAAGGCGAACTCGAGCGGCTCCGTCACGCCGACGAAGAACGACGAGATGGCGCCGGCGAGCAGGATGCCGTAGGCGAGCTTCTTGCGCGTGGTCCTGGCCGTCAGGTACATCGCGAGGGCCGCACCGGGCAGACCGAACATCATGATGGGGAAGAACCCGGTCATGTACTGGCCGGTGACCCCGTAAGTGCCTTCGCCGGAAAGGAAGTTGTTGAGGTCGTTGATGCCGGCGACGTCGAACCAGAACACGGAATTGAGTGCGTGGTGCAAGCCCACGGGTATGAGCAGCCGGTTCAGGAAGCCGTAGATGCCGGTGCCGAAGGGGCCGAGCGTGACGATCCACTCGCCGAAGGTGACGAGTCCGCCGTAGACCCACGGCCAGACGAAGTACAGCACGATGGCGACGACGAGCGAGATGCCCGCCGTGACGATCGCGACCGAGCGCTTGCCCGAGAAGAACGACAGCGCGTCCGGCAGCCTGGTGTCTTTGAAGCGGTTGTAGCAGAACGCGCCGATCAGGCCGCAGATGATGCCGATGAAGACGTTCTGCACCCTCAGGAAGGAGGGGTCGACCTCGTTGACGTCGGCCACGCCGGTGTAGAGCGCCACCGTTTCCGGCTTGAGGAGCGTCGTCACCACGAGCCAGGACACGAGTCCCGCCAGCGCCGAGGTGCCGTCGGACTTCTGGGCCATCCCCAGCGCGATGCCGACGGCGAACAGCAGCGCCATGTTGTCGAGCAGGGATCCGCCGGCAGCGCCGAGGAACGCCGACACGATGTTGGGGCTCTTGCCGCCATTGCTGATCCAGAATCCGAGGCCCGAAAGGATCGCGGCCACCGGCAGCACCGCCACCGGGAGCATGATCGATCTACCGAGCCGTTGCAGGAACTTCATTGTTCGCCTCCCAGGCGCAAGGGACAGGTTGCTGCCGCTGACGCTACACGCAACAACCAGTGCGCCAACAGGTCCCTCCCTCCGAAAGTAAGGGGTGCGAACGAATTGCCTTCGGTGGCGTGGGCCACCCACAGGTGCGTTCTCGACGACACCCGTTCTCCGAGTGGAAGACCGCCGCAACCCTTCGGGCAGCGGCGGTCTTCCACTCGTAGGGCGGGTGGGACTTGAACCCACGATCGTCGGGTTATGAGCCCGCTGCCTTGACCAGCTTGGCCACCGCCCCCGGGCACCGAGTGCGCAGACGAGCCTACCGGTCCGTCTCGACGTGCGCGCGTCAGTGGTGGTCGGTGTCGTCGAGGCGGTCCTTGACCGGCGGCTCGGGCCACACCTTAGCAACGGCCTCGGTGACCTTGACCGAGCCGGTGCGCGGGTGCGCGGCATCCATCGTCTCGCCGTCGCTCCCACGCTGGATCGGCAGCTCTTGGCTCTCGCTGAGCACCTGCGGATGGTGGCGCGCCAGCTGGAACACTCCCCACACCGCGATCGCACCGACCACGGCGAACGAGATGTAGACCCAGAGTGGAGCGCCGGCGACCTCCTGCAGCACCGTCAGACCGATGATGATGGCCACGATGGGGTCGATGACAGTGAGACCGGCGACGACCAGGTCGGGCGGACCCGAGGCGTACGCGCTCTGCACGAAATAGGCCCCGATGATGGCGCCGATGATCAGGGCGGCCAGGCACGCGAACGTCAGCCAATCGAAGTTGTCGTCTTTGATCCGCTCGATGACCACCTTGGCCAGCGTCGCGACGAAACCGTAGATGACCCCGGCCGCGGTGATGTAGAAGAGAGCGCCGATGCGCTTGCGCAGCCAGATCCAGAACCCCGCGAACACCAGCGTGACGACCACCAGGAGCACCAGGATCGTGATCAGCTGCCCGTTCGACACGGGCTTCTCGGTCGCGAACAGGGCGGCGATGGTGACGAAGATGAAGATGCCGCCGACGCACGCGCCGATCGCGATGAGGGAGCGCTTCGTGGGCTTGTGCCCACTGATCTGCGCATTGAGGAGGGTCGTGATGACGAGGGCCACCGCTCCCAGCGGCTGCACGACGATGAGCGGTGCGAAGAAGAGGGCAGACAGCTGGCAGACGATCGCCAGGCCCAGCATCACGGTGCCGATCACCCACGAAGGACGGGCGAGCAGCTTCAGCAGATGACTCGGCCCCAGCCCCTCGCTGGAGTGGCCGCCACTGAGGCTCTCGACCTTCGTCACGCCACGGTGCTGGTACTGGGCGCCGAACGACATGAACACCGCGCCCAGCAGGGCGAGCGGGATGCCGATCAGGATGCCGGGGTTCTGGAACGCGCCGACGAGCTGATCGCCGACATCCTCGAGTTCCACCGCAGTCCAGACCACGTATCGACACTAGCCGCAGGCGCCGGTCGATAGGCTCAAGGCGTGGCTGTTCTCCCGATTCGCATCATGGGCGATCCCGTCCTGCACTCCCCCGCATCCCCCGTCGAAGAGATCACGGACGAGATCCGCACGCTGGTCGCCGACATGTTCGAGACGATGGATGCCGCACCCGGCGTCGGGCTCGCCGCCCCTCAGGTCGGTGTGCCGCTGCGCATCTACACGTACAACTACGCTGACGACGACGGTGCGCCCTGGCGCGGGGTGGTCATCAACCCCGAGCTGTGGATGCGACCGCTCGACCCGGGCGCACCAGATCCCGACGACGAAGCCGAAGGCTGTCTCTCGTTCCCGGGCGAACGATTCCCGCTGCGTCGCTCGGACGAAGTGCTCGTGACCGGTTCCGATCTCGACGGGGCGCCCGTGGAGATTCGTGTCGACGGGTGGCGGGCACGCATCATGCAGCACGAATTCGACCACCTCGACGGGATCCTGTACGTCGATCGTCTCGACGACGGCGACTGGAAGACCGTGCAGAAGATCGCCCGCAAGCGCGGGTGGGGCCGGCCCGGCAGTGCCTGGACTCCCGGAGTGGACGACATCGACGCCTGATGCTCAGGCAGGTATATCGTCGCTGCGGCGGTTCTGACGGTCGACCCACCGACGCAGCTCGGCGTCGGCTCCGGGCGGCGCCTGTGCGATGACGTTCATCCCCTGCCGCACGAGGGTGGTGCCGGTCTGCAGCGGCCCCCACACCCGGGCGGTGGTCAGCTCGCCGGTGTCGACGTCGCGTACCTGCACCTGCGTGGTGTCCGTGGCCTTGCGTGACCCCGCCCCGCCCGCGACGTGCTGCACGACCAGCACCGGAAGGCCGTGGGCCGCGGCGGTGGCGATGACCGAGTCGAGATCGTGCGCGGCCCACTGACTGCGGATCCCGCGCGCCGTCCACAGCGCGACCACCACGACCGCGATCGTCGCGACACCCGTCGGAACAAGCCAGCAGCTGACGACCGCGAGAGCCAGCGACCACACCAGAACGCCACGCACCGCGAGCAGGATCGCCGCGATCGAGGGCACCAGTGCGAGGAAGAGCCAGGGCGCCGGAACCGAGAACGGGAACATCCACGGGTCTCCGCCCATCAGCACCACGAGGCCGACCCACGCGACCGCCGCCGCGAACACCGCCAGCGCAGCCAGCAGCGGCACAGCGCGGTAGATCGGCGCCGGCGCGGGGACGCCGCCCTCGACCGCCAGCAGCGGCGAGGCCTTCGCGCGACCCGCCATGTGCACCCCTCGATCTGATCCCGGAGACGAAGAAAGCCTCGGGGGTGGAGCCCCGAGGCCTTCGCTCCCCCACTTGGACTCGAACCAAGAACCTATCGGTTAACAGCCGATTGCTCTGCCAATTGAGCTATGGAGGAATGGTCCGCACTTTCGCGCGGGCAACCAGACCATACTAGCAAAGCCCAGCCCGTGCTCACGACCACGGCAGGGCTTTCATGAGCTCACGAGACGCCTGTCGGCCTCGCCGCTCGGCGTCCACAGCAGGTTCTGCGTGCCATGTCCGTACGCGACCGCATGCCCTGCGCGGAGCACGAGCACGTCCGCATCCAGCTCGTTCACGACGTCCCGCTCGTTGGTGACGATGAGCGCCGCCATGTCGAGCTCACGGCGGCGCCGCAGCACGGCCTCGCGTGCCGCCTTGCGCACCTCGACGTCCATGTTCGCGAAGGGCTCGTCGGCGATCAGCACACGCGGCTGCAGAACGAGAGCGCGCGCCAGCGCGACGCGCTGGCGCATGCCGGCGCTCAGCTCGTACGGATATTTTGCGGCCGCGCCGAGCGGGAGCATCAGCTCGTCCAGCAGGGACGCCACCCGCACCGCGAGGGCACGTGCGCTCACGCGGCGGTCGCGGCTGGTGATCGGTTCGCCGATCAGGTCGGCCACCGTGAGGCGCGCCGGCAGCCGGGCGCCCGCCGACTGCGGGAGGTGGCCGGCGTAGTACGTCAACTGGCGATGCGCGCGGCCCGGATGCCGCACCGAGATTCCTTCGACGAGCGCGTGTCCGCCCACCACAGCGAGGCCCGCCTCGTCGGCGCCTGCCAGCACCGTGGCGAGCGAGGACTTGCCTGAGCCGGTCGGGCCCATCAGAGCGAGGATGCCACCGTGGGGCAGCCGGAACGAGACGCCGTCGACGACCCGCTGGGACTCACCTCCGCGGCCGCCACGACGGGCGATCGAAAGATCGGAGCAGTCGATCGCGACATCCGCGTCTCTTCGGCGAGCCATCTGTTCATCCTGCCCTGGGAGCGACCTCGACGCCAGCCGGGACGCGCGGATCAGGACGCTTCGTCGACGAGCGCCTGGCGTCGTGCGTCGAGCTCGCGCAGGCGCAGGCGGATGCTGCGTCCCTCTTCGGATGCCGCCGGCACACGCTGGATCGCACCGAGGAGTTCGGCCTTCTCCCGATCGAAGCGCCGCAGGACGAGGCGGCGCGCGAGATCTCCTGCCGATGTCACCGCCGCATCATCGCTCAGCGCCGGGAAGTCGCCCGCGAGCAGCTCTGCGGCGAGCGACCGATACGGCTCGCGCACGGTGGCGACGGCATCCGCCGACCAGCCCGGCCGCTGCATCCCGGGTGCCTCGCGGATGGCGACGCGCACCGCGTCGAGCGCGGAGTTGCGGAACGGCTGCTCGAGCGCCCGTTCGATGAGGGTCGCGTCCATGCGGTGCCCGAACTGCAGCACGCCCATCAGCGCGTCCCGCTCCAGCCCGACCTCGGGGGTGCGGGGAAGTGTCGCGAGTGTGACGCGCAGCGCGCCGTCGGCGGCGGGCTCCGCCGGTGGCGCTCCGGGGGCGGAGTCGCGCCGGTTCCCGCCACCACGGCCCGCGCGTTCGACCTCGCGGCGCACGTCTTCCGTGTCCATGCCGAGTCGACGCGCGAGCACCCGCACGTACTCGGGCTGCAGGAGCGGGTCGCGCAGCTCGGCGACGACCGGTGCGGCCGAGCGCAGCGCGCCCACACGGCCCTCGACACTTGCGAGATCGAAGCCCGAGATGCGCTGATCGATCACGAACTCGACCATGGGCACCTTGGTCTCGAGCAGCGCGCGAACCGCGCCGTCCCCTCGGGCGAGGCGCAGGTCGCACGGGTCGAGTCCCTCGGGACCGGTGGCGACGTACGTCTGCGCGTTGAACCGCTTGGCGTCGGCGAAGGCGCGCAGCGCCGCCTTCTGCCCTGCGGCATCGGGATCGAAGGTGAAGACGACCTCCCCGGCGGTGGAGTCGTCGCCCATGACGCGGCGGAGCACCGTGATGTGGTCGGAGCCGAAGGCGGTGCCGCACGTGGCGATCGCGGTCGTGATGCCGGCGAGGTGGCAGGCCATCACGTCCGTATAACCCTCGACGACCACGACACGGTGCTGGCGGGAGACCTCGCGCTTGGCGAGATCGAGTCCGTAGAGCACCTGCGCCTTCTTGTAGATGGTCGTCTCGGGCGTGTTGAGGTACTTGGGGCCGTTGTCGTCGTCGTAGAGCCGGCGTGCGCCGAACCCGATCACCTGACCGGTGACGTCGCGGATGGGCCAGACCACCCGGCCGCGGAACCGGTCGTACACGCCGCGCTGGCCCTGCGACACGAGTCCCGCTGAGGAGAGCTCCTCGTCGCTGTAGCCCTGTGCGCGCAGCGCCGAGTGCATGCCCGACCACCCTTTCGGGGCGTAGCCCACGCCGAAGTGTCCTGCTGCGCCGGCGTCGAATCCGCGCTGCCCCAGGAAGCGCCTGGCGATGTCGGCTTCCGCCGTGACCAGCTGCGCGCGGAAGAACTCCGCCGCCGCCGCGTTCGCGGCGTACAGGCGCGCACGGCCGGTGTGCTCGGGGGCGGCGCCGCCGTCCTCGTAGTGCAGCGAATAGCCGATGCGGCCGGCGAGGCGCTCGACCGCCTCGGTGAAGGTCACATGGTCCATCGCGCGCAGGAAGGAGTAGACGTCGCCCGACTCGCCGCAGCCGAAGCAGTGGTAGAAGCCGGCCTGCGGGCGCACGTTGAAGCTCGGGCTGCGCTCGTCGTGGAACGGGCACAGGCCCTTCAGCGAGCCGACGCCGGCCGACTTGAGGGCGACCCGCTCACCGATGATGTCGGCGATGTTCGTGCGGGCCTTCACCTCGTCGACGTCGGCCTGACGGATTCGCCCCACCATCAGCGCACCTCGGACGGGTCGCGGGCGGTGCGCGCCGCGTCCATGGGCCGGGCTCCCGGCGCCCAGACGCCGACGGATGCGGCGTCCACCTGCCCGACGAGCGACCCGTGCCACGCGATCGCCAGCTGGTCGGTGAGACTCGCGACCTGATCGACGACCACGCGGCGGCGTGCGGCATCCGTTTCGGCGGCGGCGAAGTCCTCCGCGTGCAGCGGGTCCAGCGCCTCGGGTCGCTCCCAGAGCGCGGTGGCGACGCGCTTGAGCAGGCGCCGCTGCTCCTTGTAGAGGTCTTTGCGTCCCTCGATCGACACGACCGCCGCGCCGATGATGCCCTTGAGCACTGCCATCTCAGCCTCGACGATGCGGGGCACCACGAGGTGCCCGCGGTAGCGGGTCAGCACCGAGGTCGCGTACGACTCGCGCGTGGCCGTCGTGGCCGCGCGCGCGAAGCGGCCGATGAGGTCGGAGGTCAGGTTCTTGAGTCGCGCCAGCGCCGGGCGCGTGCCGTCGAACGAATCGATCCACTCGGGCATCCGTGTGAGGCGGAACAGGGCGTCCTCGAGCTCGTCCCGCGCGAAGTCGAAGCCGACCCATGACTGGATCGCTGTGAGCAGCCACTGGTGCTCGCGCGGATCCACGAGGCGCGCGGGGTCGAGGTAGCCGTTGACCACGGCGTCCTCGAAGTCGTGCACCGAGTAGGCGATGTCGTCCGAGAGGTCCATCACCTCGGCCTCGATGCAGCGCACGCGTCCTGGCGCTTCCGCGCGCAGCCAGCGGAAGACCTCTTCGTCTTCGGGGTAGACGCCGAACTTCAACCGGCCGCCCGGATCGGGGAGCGGGTGGTCTGCCGTCCACGGGTACTTGCACGCCGCGTCGAGGCTCGCGCGCGTGAGGTTCAGCCCGAAGCTGCGGCCCTCGGCGTCGATGACCTTGGGCTCGAGGCGCGTGAGGATGCGCAGCGTCTGGGCGTTCCCTTCGAACCCGCCGAAGCCCTCCGCCCACTCGTTCAGCGCCCGCTCGCCGTTGTGCCCGAAGGGCGGGTGCCCGAGGTCGTGGCTGAGGCAGGCGGTGTCGACGACGTCCGCGGCGAGGTCCAGCGCCGTCGCGAGCTCGCGCCCGACCTGGGCGACCTCGAGCGAATGTGTCAGGCGGTTGCGCGCGAAGTCGGCCGGACTCGCCGGGCTGAGCACTTGCGTCTTCGCGGCGAGACGCCGGAGTGCAGCCGAGTGCAGCACTCGGGCTCGATCCCGCGCGAAGTC